>JBDTMH010000208.1:0-7977 GCA_039934375.1 Burkholderiaceae bacterium
GCACCGGGCCGAAGATCTCGTCCTGGTAGATCGACATGCCGGGTTTGACGTTGTCAAACAGGCATGGGCCCAGGAAATAGCCGTCCTCGTGGCCGGCCGGCACCTTGACGCCGCGGCCGTCGACCAGCAGCTTTGCGCCTTCCTTGACGCCCTGGTCGACGTAGGACTTCACCTTTTCGAAGTGCGGCTTGGTCACCAGCGGGCCCATGTCGTTGGACGCGTCCTTGCCAGGGCCGACCTTCATCGTGGAGATTGCCGCTTTCAGGCCGGTGATCATCGCGTCGGCGGTTTCATCGCCGACGGCGACGATCAGTGGTACCGCCATGCAGCGCTCGCCGCAGGAGCCGTATGCGGCGCCCATCATGGCGCTCACGGCATTGGCCACATCCGCGTCGGGCATCACCACGGCGTGGTTCTTGGCGCCGCCCAGGGCTTGCACACGTTTGCCATTGGCGCAGCCGGTGGCGTAAACATATTCGGCGATCGGCGTCGAGCCGACAAAACTGACGGCAGCGATACGGTTGTCGGTCAGCAGGATGTCCACCGCTTCCTTGTCGCCGTTGACGACGTTGAGCACGCCCGGCGGCAGCCCGGCTTCCTGTGCCAGCTGGGCCACCATCAGCGCACTGGATGGGTCGCGCTCGGACGGCTTGAGGATGAAGCAGTTGCCACAGACCACGGCCATCGGCCACATCCACAGCGGCACCATGATCGGAAAGTTGAACGGGGTGATGCCGGCAGCCACGCCCATCGGCTGGAACTCGCTCCACGAATCGATGGAAGGGCCGACGTTTTTGCTGTGTTCACCTTTGAGCAACTCCGGCGCATAACTGGCGTACTCGACGTTTTCGATGCCGCGCTGCAGTTCGCCCATGGCGTCGCCGACCACCTTGCCGTGCTCGGCCGTCAACAGCGCGCACAACTGGTCGGCGTGTTCCTCGAGCAACTGCTTGAGTTTGGACATGACGCGCGCGCGCTTGTGTGGCGGCGTGGCGCGCCAGGCTGGATAGGCGGCTTGGCTAGACGCAATCGCCAGCTCCATTGTTGCGGCGTCAGCCAACAACAGGCGCTTTTCAGCCTTGCCGGTGGCCGGGTTGAACACGTCCTGCGAGCGGCTGCCGCCGGCGACGAGTTTGCCATCGATCAGGTGGCCGATGGTCGGCATGGTCGTGCTCGTGCTGCTGGTGGATTGGAGGAAGGGGTCGTTGTACATGGTGGTTTCCGTCGGGTTCGTGGCTAGGGTTCAAATGATCGAAAGCCTGAGTGGCTGGAGCTCGGCGTCATTGGCAGGCGGCTCTCCGACGAGCCCATGGCAGGGCCCGCCGACCGGCACAGTGCGCGCGGTTGTGTACGCAATTGTTCGGAAAATAACTTTCCAGATTCGCTACGCTGCGCTCGCGAGAACCTTCAATCGACCTCGCCGAGCGACTCTCCGAGCGCATTGATCATGCTGTCGATCTCGGACTTCTCGATGACGAACGGCGGAGCCAACTGAATGGTATCCCCTCCATAACGCACATAAAAGCCTTTTTCCAGGCATTTCATCGCGATCTGGTACGGCCGCTTGGCCGGTTCGCCCGGCAATGCGGCAATCGTGAGTCCGGCGGCCAGCCCATAGTTGCGGATGTCGGTAACGTGTTTGCTGCCCTTGAGGCTGTGTACGGACTGCTCAAAGTAAGGAGTCAGTGCCTTGACGCGGCCGACCATGTCTTCCTTGACCAGCACGTCGAGCGCTGCCACACCGGCCGCGCAGGCCACCGGGTGGGCCGAGTAGGTGTAGCCGTGCACAAACTCCAGCATGTAGTCCGGGCCGCCGGCGGCCATGAAGGTGTCGTAGATTTCCTTCTTGACGACCACGGCGCCCAGCGGCTGGGTACCGTTGGTGACTTGTTTGGCGATGTTCAGGATGTCCGGAGTGACGCCAAACGCCTCGGCGCCGGTGTAAGCGCCACAGCGGCCGAAGCCCGTGATGACTTCGTCGAAGATCAGCAGGATATTGTGGGCGGTGCAGATCTCGCGCAGACGCTGCAGGTAGCCCGCCGGCGGAATGATCACGCCAGCCGAACCCGAGAACGGCTCGACAATCACGGCCGCAATATTGGACGCGTCGTGCAGGTTGATCAGCTTGAGCAGATCGTCGGCCAACTCGACACCGGTTGCCGGCATGCCGCGCGAGAATTCATTGCCCGCCAGCATGGTGTGGGGCAGGTGGTCGGCTTCGATGGCCTGACCATAGGCCTTGCGGTTGGCTGCAATGCCGCCGACTGAAATGCCGCCGAAATTCACGCCGTGGTAGCCCTTCTCGCGCCCAATGAAGCGCGTCTTGCTTGCCATGCCCTTGGTGCGCCAGTAGGCACGCGCCATCTTCAGCGAGGTGTCGGCGCTCTCCGAGCCCGAACCGGTGAAGAACACATAGTCCAGCCCTGCGGGTGTCAGTTCCTTGATCTTGTTGGCTAGCTCGAACGACAGTGGGTGCCCGTACTGGAATGCCGGCGAATAATCCAGCGTGGCTATCTGGCGGCTCACCGCCTCGGTGATCTCACGCCGGCCATGTCCGAGGCCGCAGCACCACAGGCCGGACAGGCCGTCCATGATCTTGCGGCCGTTGCTGTCGGTGTAGTAGCAGCCTTCTGCACTGACCATCATGCGCGGATGGGCCTTGAAGTCACGGTTGCCGGTGTAGGGCATCCAGTGTGCGTCCAGCCAGGCGGCGTCGGTGCGGGGTGCGGGCGACAAATGCTGGGCATCGTTAAGGTTCATGGTTGTTTCTCCGGCAGGTGCCGACGACGGCGGGGTGGTAAAGGCACTATTGTGGCCGGCTCTGTTACTCTTATGGATATCTATATACCACCATTCATTTGCCGTTCCATGCAAGTAAAGAGCCACGCACTGCTCGGCCAACTCGCCGACATGGATTTGCGCCTGTTACGGGTGTTCAAGGCAGTCGTGGACTGCGGCGGCATGGCGGCGGCCGAACTCGAACTCAACATCGGTGTGTCGACGATCAGTCGCCATGTCAAGGACCTCGAGGTTCGCCTGGCGATGACCTTGTGTCGGCGTGGCCGTGGCGGCTTCTCGCTCACCGCTGAGGGCGAGCAGATTTATGCAGAAACCTTGCGCCTGCTGGCCTCGACCGAAGCCTTTCGTGCCAGTGTCGACGCAATCCATCGGCACCTGGGGGGTCAACTGCATGTGGCGGTTTTTGACAAGACGGCCACCAATCCGGCGGCGCGCATTGGCGCGGCAATTGCGCTGTTTTGCGAACAGGCCCCTGATGTGGCGCTGAACCTGCATGTGGCCGCGATCAACGCGATCGAGCGGGGCGTCATCGACGGCCAGTTCCAGGTCGGCGTCATTCCGGGTCACCGCCGCTCGGAGAGTCTGGCCTACGACACCTTGTTCGACGAGACCATGCTGTTGTATTGCGGTGTGGGTCATACGCTGTTCGAAGCCGACGACGCGGCGATGGACTGGAACGTGCTGGCGTCGCACCGGTTCGCCGGCCTGGGCTACCACTCGCCCAATATGGAGATCAGCCAGCAGATGCGGCTGGCCCGGCAAGCCACGGCGTTTGACCAGGAAGCGATCGCCACGCTGATCCTGTCTGGCCGGTTCCTGGGTTTCCTGCCCGACCACTACGCCGCCGGTTTCGTGGGCCAACGGCAGATGCGGGCATTGCGCCCGGAATTGTTTCGCTACTCCTGCCAGTTCCTTGCCATCGTTCGCCGTTCGCCCGAACCGTCGCGCGCGGCCCGGGTTTTCCAGGCATGTTTGTTGCATGCGCATGGCGGGAAAGAAATGGAACCATTTGCGAGTGATTCCTACGGGTAAATCCTGCGTCCTGCTCGCGCGCACGCGCGTATGCTGGAGCTGCAATTGGTGGTGAGACCTTTCGCATTGAAGAATATGTCAACTGTTTTTTGTAAATTGTTGACAATCTTTCGTAATGTCATGACACTGTATTCACTGCGACGCGTGTAATGCCGTTATCAGCGACGGTTCATTTCAGTGAGTAATCCGAGCCGGCGCGTCCGGTAGCCCATATCCAACTGGAAAAAGGAGTTTTCACCATGTTCAAACCTATTGTCCGCACGCTGCTGCAAGGTGCGGTTGTCATCGCGGTCTCCGCGCTGATGGCCGTCCCGGCCCTGGCCCAGAAAACCAAGCTCACGGTGTACTCGGCCGCGGAAAACGACCAGTTGGGTCCCTACAAACAGGCCTTTGAGGCCGCAAATCCCGATGTCGAGATCGCCTGGGTGCGCGACTCCACCGGCGTCATCGCCGCACGTTTTCTAGCCGAGAAGGACAACCCACGTGCGGACGTTATCTGGGGTCTGGGTGCATCCCACGTGACACTGTTCGATTCGATGGGCTTGTTGCAGCCCTACAGCCCCAAGGACGTCGACAAGATCAAACCGGTTTTCCGCAGCGACAAGAAGCCGCCCACCTGGACCGGCATGGACGCCTGGCTGGCGGTGATCTGCTACAACACCATCGAAGGCCCCAAGAACAAGATGCCCAAGCCCACTAGCTGGGCAGACCTGACGAACCCGGTCTACAAGGGTGCCATCGTCATGCCCAACCCAGCGTCGTCGGGCACGGGTTACCAGGCTGTGTATGCCTGGCTGCAGATTATGGGGGAAAAGGCCGGATGGGAGTTTATGGACAAACTGCACCAGAATGTGGCGAACTACACCCATTCTGGTTCCGCCCCGTGTGTGCTGGCAGGCAAGGGCGAAAGGGTGATCGGCATTGGCTTCGACATGCGTGGAGCCAAGGAAAAAACCGCTGGTGCGCCCATCGACATTATCCTGGCCAAGGAAGGCGCCCCCTGGGACATGGAAGCCACCGCCATCGTCAAGGGCACCAAGAACCTAGCAGCAGCGCAGAAATTGGCCGACTTCGCAGTGAGCAAGGCCGCTTACGAGATGTACGGCAAGTTTTACGCGATCGTCGGTTACCCCGGCATGAGCCCGGCGCCACCGAATTACCCGCCAAGTGCCGATGAAGCGATGGTCAAGATCGACTTGACCAAGATGGGCGCTGAGAGTGCCCGCATCCTGGCCGAGTGGACCAAGCGTTATGACGGCAAGTCTGACCCCAAGAAAAACTGATAGCTCATATTCGGCCTGATATGTGTCAGGTGTAATGCCCGGCGTGACCGGGCATTTCCTTCCGCCTGCAACTATGCAAAATCAAGCCAACTTGTCTGCGAGACCGCCATACCTCAGGATTGAACGGCTCAAGAAGCAATTCGGCAGCTTCTGGGCCCTGAAGGACATTTCACTGGAGATATTTTCCGGTGAGTTCGTCTGTTTTCTCGGCCCGTCGGGCTGCGGCAAGACCACTTTGCTGCGCGCGATCGCAGGTCTGGATATCCAGACTTCGGGGCGCATCTTCCAGGCTGACAAGGAGATTTCCACCCTGCCGTCATCGCGGCGCGATTTCGGGATCGTGTTCCAGTCCTATGCCTTGTTTCCGAACTTGACGGTCGCCGACAACGTTGGATATGGCTTGGTCAGCCGGCGCATGCGGAAAGTCGAGATCGCCACCCGCGTGACCGATCTGCTGCGCCTGGTGGGACTGCCCGATTCCGGACCCCAATATCCGGCCCAACTCTCCGGCGGTATGCAACAGCGCGTGGCGCTTGCGCGGGCGCTGGCACTGTCGCCCGGATTGCTGCTGCTCGACGAGCCGCTCAGCGCGCTGGACGCCCGTGTGCGGGCCTACCTGCGGCAGGAAATCCGTCTCCTGCACAAACGCCTGGGTGTGACCACCATTATGGTCACGCATGACCAGGAAGAGGCCTTGACCATGGCCGATCGCATCGTCGTCATGAACCAGGGAGTGATCGAACAGGTCGGCACACCGCTGGAGGTCTATCGCGAGCCAACCAGCGCATTTGTCGCGGATTTCGTTGGCAAGACCAACCTGCTGCCGGGCATCGTTGTCAAACCGGGGCTGGTCCGCTACGGCGCAATGGACCTGAGTTGCGACGTCGACATCAAGCCCGGCCCAGGCAGCGACGTCACGCTGGCCATTCGCCCGGAGGATGTGGTGGTGCGCAACGTCGATGCGAAAGCCGAAAACACATTTGCGGTGCGCGTGGCCGAAATCGAATTCCTCGGCTCCTTTTGTCGCGTCGGCCTGACACTGAACGGGGACCACAAGCCGGCGTTGCTGGCCGATTTCTCCATCAATACCGTGCGCGACCTGTCCATCACCGAAGGCATGCAGATGTTGGTCGGACTGCCGAGCGAGCGCATCCGGGTGTTCCCCGGCGCGCCCAAGCTGCCGTGAATCAGGCCGTTGCCAGCGCGGCGGGCGAATTGCCGACGACCCGCCGCCGGCTGGACCGCGACGACTGGCTGATGCGCGGTGGCGTGTGCCTGATGATCGCCATGCTCGGCGTCACGCTGATCCTGCCGCTGTGGTGGCTGCTGTCCAAGAGTTTCCAGGACCGGGACGGCGCGTTCGTGGGGCTGACGAATTACATCGCGTATTTTTCTACACCGGCCTTGTTCGCGTCGGTATGGAACAGCTTGTTCATCGCGCTGTTGTCCACCGCCATTGTGTTGCCGCTGGCCTTCGTCTATGCCTATGCCCTGCAACGCAGTTGCATGCGCTGGAAAGGCCTGTTTCAGGGTCTGGCGCTGATCCCCATCCTGGCGCCATCGTTGCTGCCGGCGATCTCGCTGATCTATCTGTTTGGCAACCAGGGTTTCCTCAAGGAGTGGATGTTCGGCGTCGAGATCTACGGCCCGGTCGGCATCGTGATTTCGCAAGTCTTTTACTGCTTGCCGCATGCACTGATGATCCTGCTGGCGGCCTTATCGATGGCCGATTCACGGCTATATGAAGCTGCCGACGTCCTGGGCGCGTCGAAGTTGCGGGTGTTTTTCACCGTCACGTTGCCGGGCGCCAAATATGGCGTCATCAGCGCCGGATTTGTCGTGTTCACTCTGGTGATGACCGATTTCGGTATTGCCAAGGTGATCGGCGGGCAATTCAACGTGCTGGCCACCGACATCTTCAAGCAGGTCATCGGCCAGCAGAATTTCGAGATGGGCGCGGTGGTGGGTTTCGTGCTGCTGATACCGGCGGTCGTGGCGTTTTTTGCCGACCGCATCATCCAGGGGCGCCAGGTCGCGTTGTTGACAGCTCGCGCCGTCCCGCTGAGACCTCAACCGGACTCTCGCCGCGATAACGGCTTGTTCCTGTTTTGCGCCGTGGTCGGCGGCCTGATCTTCGTGATCCTGGCGATGTCGGTCTGGGCCTCTTTCATCACGCGCTGGCCGTACAACCTGTCTTTGACGCTGAAGAATTACAACTTCGGAGATTTCGGCAGCAATGGCTGGTCTGCCTACACCAACTCGCTGCAGCTGGCGACCTGGACCGCGGTCATCGGCACCGGCATCATCTTCGCAGGCGCTTATCTGCTCGAGAAGACACGCTCTTTTCCGGTTGGAAGGGCGATCGCGCAGTTCATGGCGATGTTGCCGATGGCCGTGCCGGGCCTGGTGCTGGGCCTGGCCTACATCTTTTTCTTCAATGCCAAGGGCAACCCGTTCGGTTTCATCTACGCGACGATGGCGATCCTGGTGGTGAATTCGATCACCCACTTCTATACCGTGAGCCATCTGACCGCGACCACCGCGTTGAAACAACTCGACCACGAGTTCGAAGCGGTGTCCTCCTCGCTCAAGGTGTCCTTGTTGCGCACCATGACGCGCGTGACGGTGCCGGTGTGCCTGCCTGCGGTGCTGGACATCAGCATCTATCTGTTCGTGAACGCGATGACCACCGTTTCCGCGGTGATCTTCCTGTATTCGACCGAAACCACGCTTGCGTCCGTCACCATCATCAACATGGACGAAGGTGGCTTTACCGCCGTTGCAGCGGCCATGGCGGTGACCATCGTTGCAACCTCGGCCGCGGTCAAAGTCGCGCATCTGTTGATCACCCGACGCCTGCAAC
>JBDTMH010000209.1:0-7959 GCA_039934375.1 Burkholderiaceae bacterium
GCCTCGAATCGGGATTGGTCTTGAGCGTCTGGATCACGTTGGCGATCTGGTCGATGTGGCCGCCATCGGGCTTGGGCCAGCTGCGCCATTGCACGCCGTAGACCGGTCCCAGGTCGCCGTCAGGCCGGGCCCATTCGTCCCATATGCCGACGCCGCGCTCCTTGAGCCAATGGTTGCTTGACGAACCAGTCAGGAACCACAACAGTTCCTGGATGATCGAGCGCAGGTGGACCTTCTTGGTGGTCACCAGCGGGAAACCTTCGTTCAGGTCGAAGCGCATTTGATGGCCGAACACGCTGGTCGTGCCGGTGCCGGTGCGGTCGTCCTTGTGCACGCCATGCTCGAAAACATGGCGCATGAAGTCTTCGTATTGGGATCGAATCGGCGCTGTCATGGCAAAGGTGTCGGATACATCGAGGGGCGGTTGACGCCCGGTTCAGCGTGGAATGCATTTCCTTGCAGACCGCGCCGCATTGTGCGGAAAAATGCACGGACCAGTGCTTGACCCGATTGTGCCTCACGCTACAGTGGGACCGTCGGTGTCGGGGCGATCATCCCCGGCTGCAGCAGTACCAGTGACCCCCTTTTGACGTGGTGCCACCGACGCCAATATCCCGCCTCAGCCGGCCATGCCGTCCGCGCTGAGGTGCAGGATCCGGTCGGCCTGCTGCGCTGCGACTTGACTTTGCTCGCCTGGTCTACTTGAGCAGGTCGGGCGCCGGGCCCAGGGAGCGGCGCGGCCCCGCTTCTGCCACCGCGTCGAACGTGGCGCGGCACTTGACGCCCGCCGGAATCTCGGCGCGCGGATTGGCGAGCTCCAGACGCACACCAAAGGACCCGCTGGCAGCATCGAGCACCTGGTCGATGACCTTGACTGTCGCCTGGTAGCGGACTCCTGCAGGCTGCTCAGGGACGACCACGATAGTCTGCCCAAGCTTCACCGATTTGTGGCCATGGTTGGGCAGCAGCACCTCGACATGCAGGACCTTGGTTTCCGCCAGCCTGAGGACCGGCTTGCGTACGTCGCGGTTGTCCGCCAGTTCGCCCGGATTCATCAGCCTGTCGGTGACGATGCCGTCGATCGGGCTGAGTATGCTGCGCAGCCGCAATTGCTCCATCGTGCGCTTGTACTCGAGCGCTGCCATCGCGCGGTCTTCGCGCGCCGCGGTCAACTCGGTCTCGGCCAGGCGCAGCTCGGCCGCAGCCTCGTCGCGGTCCTGGATCGAGATGAAGTTTTCCTTCGCCAGCTTGTCGCGCCGGATCGCCTTTTGCGACAGGAAATCTATCCGGCTTTCACGCGACTTCACCGCGCCCTGCATCTCGGAGCGGAATTTGGCGCTCGCCGCAGTGGCGCGCTCAAGGCCGGAGTCGAGTTCAACCAGAACCTGACCAGCACGCACGGTATCGCCACGCTGCACGTTGACCCGTGTAATCAGTCCTTCGGTCCAGGGCCGTATCTCGATCGTCTGGCGCGGTTCTATCAGGCAGTCGAATTGTCCGGCGCGCAGATCGCCGCCGGCGCAGGCCAGCACTGCCGCGATCATGGTGCCGGTCGCTCGGACGTTCATTTTTTTCCTCCTGAAAAGGCCATGGTCCGGCGCATCGACGCGTCGCGCTCGGCAGCGCTGTGGCGTATGCCGGCATTGCCCCATTCTGCACGCCATTGCGCAACGGCGCACAATACGCGCCCCCAATACGCGGGCAATTCGGGTCGACCGGCATAGCAGACACGCAGCCAGCGCACCAGCATCGGACAGAACTGCACGAACAGCTCGTCGTCCAGGCTGACCATGGAGTCGCATGACCCGGGATCACCCTGGCGCCCGGCGCGGCCATAGAGTTGCCGGTCAATGCGCCGCGACTCGTGGAACTCCGAGAGGATCACATGCAGGCCGCCAGCGTTTCGCACCGTGGCGTCGAGTTCAATGTCGGTGCCGCGCCCAGCCATGTTTGTCGCTACCGTGACGCGCCCGCCCTGACCTGCAAGCGCGACGATCTCGGCTTCATGGTGGTCTTGCAGGGCGTTGAGCACCTGGTGCTTCAGGCCGCGCCCGGCCAGGATCAGACCCAGCGCTTCGGACGCCGCGACCGAGCGTGTACCGATCAGCACTGCACGACCCGCGCCAGACAGATTGGCGGCGCGCTCGGCGATCGCCTGCCAGCGCTGCTCGCTGTGCGAGAACAGGCGCACCCCGAGGTAGCGGCGCAGGCGTGGCCGGTGGGTCGGGATGCGGATCGTCTGCATGCCGAAGTTGGACTTGATTTCTCCTGCCACTTCGCTACCGGTTCCAGTCATTCCGGATATGCGCAGATAACGCGCAAAGAACTCGGGGTAGGTCTGGCGCGCGATGGTTTCGCGCGGCGGCGTCACGTCGCGCCCTTCCTTGATCTCAATCATCTGGTGCAGCCCGCGCTCCCAGGTGCGGTCGGGCAGGATACGGCCAGTGAACTCGTCGACGATCTGCACCTTGTCGTCGAACACCACGTAATGTGCGCCGCGTTGGTACGAGTACAGGGCGCACAGCGCCTGCTCGACCCGCTCTTCGCGGATCTTGGCGATGCGCCAGGTCACACAGGCCTGTGCGTACAGGTGTTCCTGCGCCTTGAGCAGGAAGCGGCCCTCGTGCGTAAGCCGATAGCGCCGACCCATCTGCTCGCCGCGGTAGTGTCCGGCCGCCAGCGCGCGCGCCAGTTGCAGCGCCAGTTCGGCATTCGCGCGCTCCTTGTCGGGCGGTAGTTCACGTGCGATCACCAGCGGCGTGCGCGCCTCGTCGACCAGTATGCCGTCGGCCTCGTCGACCAGTGCGAAATACAGGCCGCGTTGACTCTGCGGTTCTACTCTACATCCGTCCGCCTGCCCGCAGGGCTTGAGGCCGTCGCGCAGATAGTCGAACACCAGGTCCTTGTTGACGCAGTAAGTCACATCGCAGGCGTAGGCCTGGCGTTTGGCCGGCGCATCTTCGGTGTGGGTTACGATACCGACAGAAAAGCCGAACAGTTCGAGCACAGGCCGCACATAGACCGCATCGCGCCTTGCCAGATAATCGTTGACTGTGATGACATGCACAGGAATGCCGGCTAGCGCCAAGGTCAGCGAAGGCAACACAGCGGTCAATGTCTTGCCCTCGCCAGTCGCCATCTCGATCATGCGCCCGCGCAGCAGCGCGTAGCCACCCATGATCTGGACCGGGTAAGGGCGTTTACCGAGCAGTCGTGTGCTGGCCTCGCTGCCGATCGCGAATGCCTGCACTGCGAGTTCCGGCGTGATACCCTGGCGCAGCAACAGACTGCGCAGTGTGTCGGCGCGGGATCGCAGTTCGATATCGGTGAGATCACGCAGCCCAGGGCAACTGATTTCGACCGCATGGGCGAAGCGGCGCAGACGGCCACGCTCGAGTGCGTCGAACAGCAGCGCGATACGCCCGCCCAGCGCGGCGAGCCTTTGATCGAGACCGCCCAGTTTCTGATGCTGGCGTTCGGGCGCTGTCCAGCGTGGACCGGGTTTGGCGCGCCAGGCGCTGATGGTCGCCCTAGACATGCAGGCTCGACAGAAACAGCTGGCGCAAGCGCCGTGACATGCGTTCCAGCAGCGGCTCAGGCTCGTACTCGAAACGCACAAAGACGCGTGTCCCGATGCGCAGGTCTGCTGGCGCGCGCTCGAGTTCGATGTCGAGCTGGAATACCTTGTCCAGCGTCCGCAGGGCTTGCGGATCGCGTGGATCGAGCACGAATTCACCACCGCCTTCAATCGTCAGCGCCTTACTCGGCAGGCTTTCGTTGCCCTGAGGGATGGCGCGCACGATGTGCGCCGCAAAGGTTTCGCCGACGCGATCCGACAACTTGACCTCGATCGCCTGCAGCCGCGCGGTGACCATACCGATCTCGTCCTGTGCGATTACGGCCCGCACAGTTCGCAGGTCGGTACCGAGCACGTAGCCTATCAGTTCGCCGCGCTTGACGAAACGCCCCGGGAGGTCTTCGCTTTGCGCGCGTATGAAGCGGCCTTCCGACAGGGCGAAGGTATCGAGTTCCTCAACGCGCCGCTCCAGGTCGGCCAGGGCTGCGCGTTCGCGCGCCAGTGCCTCACGCGCCTGGAACGCGCGTGCGCGATCCTCCGTCAGGTCGAGCACTGCCTGCACCTCAAACTCGGTCACCTTGGCCTGTTGTTCGAGGAAGCGCGCAATCAGTTGGGAGTCATCCAGGTTCAGCAGCAACTGCTGCGCGCGAACCGCAGCCATCGATGGGGCCGGCGCCGTGTGCACGAAACCAGTTCCGGCGGCGCGCACCTCGGCACCTTCGGGTACCCAGACCAGACCCTGGGCCACCGATGAGCTCGGCAGCGGCACCATTGTGACGAACAGCGTCACGCCCAGAGCAACCGCCACGCTGACGATCACCGCCTGACCACGCTTGCGCGCCAACGCCGGACTGGTGAACAAGAAACGCAGGCTCTTGAGTGCCGGGAGCACGATCAGGCCGGCCATCGACCAGATGGCCAGCAAGGCGCCAATGAAGAAATACCGGTTAGCGATGAACAGCGCGATCGACAGCGCAATCATTGCGCGGTAGACGAACGCGGCCGGCGCATAAGCGACGAACCAGAACTTTTCGTTGCGGCTGGCCAGTGGCTCGGACGCTTCTCGGTCGGAAAACGCATAACGACGCAACAGATAGCCATAGTAGCTGTTGGCGCGCTGCGCCAGGTTGGGGATCTCGATCAGGTCGCACAGGATGTAGTAGCCGTCATATCGCAACAGCGGATTGGCATTGAAGATCAGCGTCGATATTCCGGCTATGAGCATCACGTTGTATGCGATGGTCCGGGCCAGGCCAGGTTCCAGCGCCAGCCATGCATACAGCGCCAGTGCGGCCAGCATCAGTTCGGTCATCATGCCGGCCGACGCAACGAAAGCGCGGTACCACTTGGAGCGGAAGGCCGTAGATGCCGACGCGTCGACGTAGGGCACAGGCGCGAACACCAGCAGCATGATGCCGGCCTCGTGCACTTCCCCGCCTTGCGCCTTGACCGCGTATCCGTGGCCAAGTTCGTGCAGCAGCTTGACGAACGGAAATACCAGCGCAATACCGAGCAGGTTGCCGGCCGACAACAGGCGATCGCCCAGATTCCCAGTCAGTTCTCCCCAGTGCTCGGCGGCCAGGAACAAGGCCGGCAGGACGATCAGCAACCACAGCACCAGACCACCGGTTCCGAGGATCGGGCGGACCCAGGCAATGGTTCGCTCTAACAGTCGGTCCGGATCCCAGAGCGGTATGCGGACTGACGTCGGATTGAGCAGGCCGGCCACCCACTTGGGCCGCATCAGGCGGCGCCTGCGCTCGAGCAACTCATCACTTTCAGGGCTGGCCTCGCTGATCAGCAGATCGGCAGCGTGCAGTTGTGATAGCAGGTGGATGACTTCGTCCTGCGAAGGCGCGGCATCGCCGAGCTCGGTCATCGCGTCCTGCCAGGCTTGCTCAACACTGCAAACGCCGTCCAGGCGCGACGCCAGCCACCATGCGCTGGGTGAGAAGCGGTGCGAGCGGTTGGTCAGCGGATCGTAGACGACATACCATGACTTGCCGCGAAATCGCTGGCGTGCGACGCGCGCGTGCTCGCGCAGGCTCGGCCGCAACGTAGCCACCATGTACCAGCTGTCGCTCAGAAACGTGCCGGCCATGTCAGTACCATGTATCGCGAACGCGGTGAGCGTGGCGCCAGCTTCATTTCAGGGGCTCCATTTCCAGGCCTGCAACCGCAGCCAGTCCCAGGCCGAATGGGTCCAGATCCAGAGCAGGCTGCGCTCGCCAACCAGGATTTTTGCTACGCCCTGCATCCCGGGGCGCAACGCGGTCCCTGCCTCTTTGAGTTGGGCCTCGACGCGGAACACGTTGCGTCCATCGCCGGCCTGTGGCACCGAGATGTTTTCGACCCGGAACGGCAGCCGCGACTCGGTCAGGCCCGACAGCACCAGGGTTCCACTTTGCCCAACCTTGACTGCTCGGATATCGCGCTCGTCGACCTTGACTACGACGCGGTAAGAGTCCAGCGGTGCCAGTTCGAACAATACCTTGCCCTGTTCCACCGGGCTGCCGATCTGCTGCGACAGGTCGCCCGAGACCACGAAGGCATCGAAAGGCGCTATCAGTAGCGCCTTGCCTAGCCGGTCTTCGGCCAGCGCGCGCTGCGCCTGTGCTTGTTGCAGCTGCGCCCGGGACATGGCCGCCGCGGCACGATCGTGTTTCGTCAATGCGTCGCGGTAGCGGCTTTCGTGTTGCGACTCCTCCGCCGTCCAACGTCGCACGTCGAGTTGTGTCTGGCGCTGGTCGAGTGTGGCCAATGTCTGGCCCTTCTTCACTACCAGTCCGGCCTTGACAGAGGCACTGGCGATGAAGCCATCGAACGGCGCCGGAATGACGCGCTGCTGCTCTCCCTCGATCGAGGCATCGGCGCTGACCCGCCATGCGGTGTCGATCAGCGTCAGCGCGGCGATGGCGGCGCCGGCCAGGACCATGCCGACGCGCAGGGCCGGACGGCGCGGGTCGCGCAGGCGCTCGACGAAAGTGCGCCACGCATTGCGCGTGCGTCCGCCGATCCAGCGGTGGGCCATGTCCTTGGCCTCCAGCACCGGGCCGATCAGCTGGCCCAGTTCCTCCAGCGCGTCGACTTCGGCCGGAGCAAACGGAAGCGCCGGCTGACGTTCCAGGTACAACACGCCGACACCCAGACCGTCGCCGCCGGCCAGAATGACGCTGCACACCGCGTCGCCGTTGGCGGCGTCGCGGTGCGCGATCGTGATTGCCGTGCGCGTGCCGGCCGCTGGCAATACCACGCTGCGGCGCTGATCAAGCGCCTCTTCCATCGCATTTTCGAGCGCGATGACGCCCTGGCTCTTGGGGTCGAACCAGGCCGAATGCGATAGCGCCTGCAGTCGCACGACGTTCCTGCGGACCACTCCGAGTGCGACCCGCTTGCAGCCGAACTCGGCCGCCGCCCAGTTCACGGTCTCGAGCGCCGCCTTGGTGAACACGTCCGGCCGGCAGACCAGTTGCAGCAGCGTCTTCTGTGCCTGCATGTAGGCGCGACCGGCGTCTTCGGCCGGATTGATATGGCCCAGGATCACCTGGTTCAGGTAGCGGCTGGCGACCACCACGGCGGTCCGGATCTCGCGCGCCGACAAAGGCTCGGTACCGGCCTGAAGCACCAGAGCGCCTTGCACCCGGCCATTGCTGATGAGCGGAGTGGCCACGACGATCGGACTGGTATCGTCCTGCTGCACCACTTGTCCGGTGCTCAGACACCGTTCCGAAGCCCCGACCAGATGCAGGCCGGCCGGCTGGTTGGGCCAGGAGGCGACCAACTCGAAGTCGCCGGGCTCCTTGCCGGCGACGACGACAATGGACGCCGTCGTGCCGGCAATTCCGGTGCAGGTCAGGTGCAGCCAGGCGCCCAGATGGGTTTGGCGGGCTGCGGACGCCCTCTGTTCGGCGTCCATCGCCGCAGGTGCTGGAAACCCGGCTTTATCCATGGCGGTGATCGAGACGAACGGTTGTCAATGTGGTTGCCGCGAAGAATCTCGGACGTGTATTGCGCTGGCCGTTGTATTCGCTGCCAGGTTCCGTTGTACCCGATTTTGGACGTCGGTCCCATTGGTAGTCATCCGGCCTGGTGCGAAAAATCGATTCAGCGGAGCGCTGAAACCATTGGCGAAAGGCACAGACTTCGGTTGCGCCTTCGGCAAGACCGCTCGATGCCTTGGCGACGTCGTGCCAACCAGTAAGCCATCGGTGTACTGTTTGCGGCAGCAACTCCGCCACGCCCATCTGACGCCAATCGAACCGCAGGGGCGGCGCGGCCGGATTGTCGTTGGGCGGGCAATCACCACTGAATGACCTTGCGTTATGCCGTGTTGATCTTGTAGATTTCTCCCTGTGTGGAGGAGACCCACAGGTCGCCGTTGG
>JBDTMH010000210.1:0-7891 GCA_039934375.1 Burkholderiaceae bacterium
GCTGGTGACGGTTCAAGCTTCGAGGCGACTTCGCTGCGCGTTACTTTCACGGACAACCGGAATGAAATAAAGGCGCTCCTGCGACGCATGTTTACGAGTTTCGAGACATATCGCAGGACAAAGTTCGGGCGCCCGTCAGTAAGGCCCGACCATGCTGTCACTGGGGACGATTCCTATCCACGTAGGTACGCTGGCGTACAGACCGGGGCGAGCGAGAGTGCTTCACTGATTGCACCTGATCTGACCGATGCACTCGGGACATGAACCTACGGCAGCCGTGCCGGAAATGACCCAAGTCGAGATAAGCGCTCGCAAGACACTTGCGAAGGTCCGCATGAGTCGCGGTCCTGGCGGCATTGGCCGTTCTGCTGTTTTTCTTGCCAAAGCGCTGAGTGCTTTGGGTTGGCTTGACCCCAGTCAAACGTAAAGGAGTCCGGTATGGCCATTAGATTCAATGCAAAGAGCGGTAGCAACATTCTTGTCGTACATGTCAGCGACAAGCTCATCAAGGATGACTATGCGCGCCTTATGCCTGAGTTCGAACGACTCGTGCGCGAACACGGAAAATTGCGCCTGCTGTTCGACATGACCGACTTTCACGGCTGGGACGCGGCTGCGGTCTGGGAGGACCTCAAACTAGGTCTCAAGCATTTTGCCGATATCGAAAGAATCGCGATGGTCGGAGAAACCAAGTGGCAGCACGGCATGGCGATTTTCTGCAAGCCGTTCACGACAGCGACCGTCCATTACTTCGATCATGTCGCCATCGCTGAAGCGCACAAATGGTTGGCCGAACCGTAGACACCGGGAGAATCGACATGGCAAGAATTGAACAGCTGGAACTGGACGCGCATCGCAAACTGCTTACGGCCGATGTCAGGGGCATGGTTGAGAAGTACCGCTCGATACTCGGATGGGACATTCCAGATATCGACCTAGCGGACTCGGACAAGATGATCCTCGGCGCGATGCGGCGGGCGCTGGACTCGGCTGACCGGTCACTGATCGATTCGACGAGACCATGAATTCCAGCCTTCTCGTACAGACCGCAAGGGCCCTGATCGATAACGACAAGGGCCTGCTGGCAATGGACGAAAGCAACCCCACCTGCAACAAGCGCTTCGCCGCACTCGGCATCCCGCAGACCGAAGAAGCAAGGCGCGCGTGGCGCGAACTGATCGTCACGACCCCGGGGTTGGCCGACAGCATCAGCGGTGCAATCCTTTACGAGGAGACGATCACTCAACGCCTGCACGACGGCCGGCCGTTCGCCCATGCTCTGGCCGACCGCGGCATCATCGCCGGAGTCAAGGTCGACGCTGGCGCCAAGGCGCTGGCTGGGTTTTCAGGCGAGCAGATCACCGAAGGGCTGGACGGGCTGCGCGAACGGCTGGTTGGCTATGCCGCGAAAGGCGCGCACTTCGCCAAGTGGCGCGCCGTGATCTCGATCGGCGACGGGCTGCCAAGCGTTGCCTGCATCGCTGCCAACGCCCACGCGCTAGCGCGTTATGCCGGCTTGTGCCAGGAGGCTGGGCTCGTGCCCATCGTCGAGCCTGAGGTACTGATGACGGGCGAGCACACGCTGTTGCGCTGTGCCGAGGTCACCGCGCAGGTACTGAACGAGGTCTTCGCGCAATTGCATGTTCAGAACGTGCTGCTCGAAGGCCTGCTGCTGAAGCCGAACATGGTGTTGCCGGGGCTGGACTGCGCCCATCAGGACGGCGTGGACGAAGTGACCGACGCCACCGTGACTTGCCTGCTGCGCGCAGTACCGGCCGCCGTACCGGGCATCGTGTTCCTGTCGGGCGGCCAGAGCGCCGGTCTGGCGTCCGCACGATTGAACGCGATGAACCGGCGCTTCAAGACACGCATGCCTTGGGCACTTACGTTTTCGTTTTCGCGTGCTATCCAGCAGCCGGCGCTCGACATCTGGCGCGGAGAACCAGGCAATGTGCAGCAGGCGCAGCGCGCGTTGCAGCACCGCGCCGCCTGCAACCGCGCGGCGCGCCGCGGGGAATACACGCCCGCGCTGGAGGTTGCAACTTGAATCCGAGGCAGAGCCCCACCATGACCAGCCCACTTGACCTGCAGTGCATCAACACGTTGCGTTTCCTTTCGGTGGACATGGTGCAGAAGGCCAACAGCGGACATCCCGGTCTGCCGCTTGGGGCGGCACCAATGGCCTACACGCTATGGACCCGGCATCTCAAGCACAATCCGGCCGATCCTCACTGGCCTGACCGAGATCGGTTCGTGCTGTCGGCCGGACACGGCTCCGCGCTGCTATACAGTCTGTTGCACCTGACCGGATACGACCTGTCACTCGACGAGTTAAAGCGTTTTCGTCAATGGGGTAGCAAGGCGCCGGGCCATCCTGAGCGCGGCCACACGCCTGGCGTCGAAATTACCACCGGGCCTCTCGGCCAGGGTCTGGCGAACGCGGTAGGCATGGCCATCGCGGAGGCCAACCTGGCAGCACTCTACAATCGCGACGGCCATGTGCCCGTCGACCATCACACTTGGTCGATCGTCAGTGATGGTGACTTGATGGAGGGCATCGCCGCCGAAGCCGCGTCGCTAGCGGGACACCTGCGCCTGGGCAAGCTGATCTGTCTCTACGACGACAACCGAGTGACGCTTTCGGCGGGCACCGACATCACGTTCACTGAGGATCGTGCCCGCCGCTTCCAGGCCTACGGCTGGCAGACCCTGGTCGTCGCCGATGGCAATGACGTGGCAGCCATCGATGCCGCATTGCTGGCGGCCCGCGCCGATATCGCCAGACCATCGCTGATCCTGGTGCGCACGCATATCGGCTTCGGCTCGCCCGAACAGGACAGCTACAAGGCACACGGATCCCCGCTGGGCGCTGCCGAGGTTGAGGCCACAAAGGAGGCGCTAGGCTGGCCGACCGCCCCCACTTTCTTCGTACCCGCGCCTACGCTGGCGCATTTCCGCAGCGCACTCGAGCAGGGTGCGAAGTTCCAGGCCGACTGGAAAACCCGTATGCACGACTACGCCGAAGTATTTCCTGCGCCTGCGAAAGAATTGGAAAACCGCTTGCGCGACTTGCTGCCGCAACAATGGGATGCGGACATTCCTGTTTTTCCGGCCGATACTAAGGGTATGGCCACACGAGTTGCCGGCGGCAAGGTGATGAACGCGATCGCCGCCCGACTGCCGGCGCTCGTCGGTGGCTCAGCCGATCTGGACCCGTCCACACACACCATGCTGAAAGGGCAAGGTGACTTTAACCCCTCAACGACCGCGAACCAAGATACCCAAGGCTCCGATGTCGGTGGCTGGAGTCGCGCTGGACGCAACCTGCACTTCGGCGTGCGCGAACACGCGATGGGTGCCATTGTCAACGGCCTCGCCGCGCATGGCGGCTTTGTGCCGTTCGGCTCGACCTTTCTGATCTTTTCGGACTACATGCGCCCGGCGATTCGCCTGGCCGCCTTGATGGGTCTGCATGTGATTCACGTTTTCACCCACGATAGCCTCGCGGTGGGCGAGGACGGACCGACCCATCAACCCGTCGAGCAGTTGGCTGGCTTGCGGGCAATACCGAACGTCATCGTGATTCGCCCGGCTGATGCAAACGAGACCGCAGTGGCGTGGCAGGTAGCCGTGCAGACTCGCGACCGGCCAGTGCTGTTGGTGCTGACCCGGCAGGATGTGCCGACGCTGGATCGTGGCTGCTGCGCAAGCGCCGAAGGATTGCATCGTGGCGCTTATGTCGTGAGGGAATGGCCGACGATCGACTCGGCCAAACTATTGCCCTCCATTATCCTAATCGCCAGCGGGTCCGAATTGAGCCTGATCCTTGCGGCTGGTGAACGCTTGGCCGGTGAGGGCGTTGCCGTGCGCTGCGTGTCGATGCCGAGCTGGGAGCTATTCGATGCCCAGCCCCGCGCCTATCGTGACGAGGTTCTGCCGCCAGACGTGCAGGCGCGGTTCGCAGTGGAACTCGGCGCGTCACAAGGCTGGCATCGTTTCGTCGGTGATCGGGGCGACGTACTCGGCATGGATCGGTTCGGCGCATCGGCGCCAGCCGATATTTTGCTTCCACAATTTGGCTTCACGCTTGACAACATGCTGGTGTGCGCGCGCAGAGTATTGGCCAGCTGCGCTGGTAACACGAATCCTCAAAATGGCCCGGACCAGGCAAGACGTGAAACGGCGTGACGGGAGGTATGGTTCTTCCTGGATTCGGAACACGACCACCACCCGCGGGGTCTGGCAGTGGTATTCCATTCAGGCAAAGCACTTATGCGTACGGCGAAGTAGCACTATAACGAACGAGAAAAATCGCCTGGATGTAGAGGAAACCTTTCCGACCGGAATCAATCCCGTAGATGCACTGCTCGCGAAACCACGAGTCGTAAAAACGAGATGCGAAAAATAATTTTGCTATGTGCGGCAACGAACGGTAAAGAGATTTCTCTGCGCGCAAGATGCACTCCTGTTTCAGACATTAATCGCCGCGCATGTAGCGCTTCCATTATTCTTGGAGTCACAATTGATCAATACAAAACTAGCAATTTTCAGTGGGTTACTTGCGAGCTTGGTTGGACTAAGTGGATGCGGCACGGGGCCTGTGACGTCTGATACAAGTACCACGCGCGCGCCAATGGCAAATAGCGCGATGATGACGGCAAGTCTTTTTGGCGCGAACGAAGTACCTCCGGTGTCGGGCAACGCGAACGGCATGATTGAGACAAGCCTGAACAAGCAGACCAATGTATTAACGTGGACGATAACCTACTCAGGATTGAGTGGCCCAGCGACTGCGGGCCACTTTCATGGCCCAGCGCTAATTGGCACAAATGCGGGCGTCGCGTTGCCGTTGATGGGAGACCTGGCCAGCCCGATCAAAGGAAACGCGACGCTGACTTCGGTGCAGTCAGCGGATTTGATGGCCGGGTTGTGGTACGTGAATCTGCATACAGCGGCCCACCCGAATGGCGAAATCCGTGGGCAGCTACGCCCTTGAAGTAGCGGTTGTACGCCGGAATCACGGAAATTTCCGTCACCCCAATTCCAACCCTGCTACGAGCGCAACCAAATCGAGGAGCTTGTCGTCACTCTGGAATATGTAGTCGTCCCTGCAAAATTCAAATTCTCCGCATTAGATTTGCGTACGGCTGAGCACGATCTGGCCAAGACCGGTTGCGGAGGATGTGTATTGATCGAATCGCACCTGCGTTCGCTTGCGCAGTGGCAAGAAAGGCGAGCGCCAAAAGGCCTTTGAGGCCCAAACGCACTATCGCCCGCATCAACCAACGGATGTTGTAGCCCGCCGCACAACTGATCGCGTGCAGCGCGTCCCCGATTGCGCCCTTGAGATAGCAGCGAATCATCCTGTGATCATGCTTGGTGTGACCAATCGCCGGTTCAATCGCCTGACGCCGCCTGAGCAGCTTCTTCTGTGCGTGACTCATCGACCTGATGCGCCCCCGATGCACGACCTCAACACCGGGATTGTCTCGGTCAACCCCCCGGTAACCCAAGTCCACAAACGCCTGTTTGACCGGATTGCCGACGCCTTTGGTCAGTTCGTTGCATTGCACCAGTTGGGCGTTGAGCGTGTGCCCGTCAAACGGATTGCCGACAAAGCATTTGGCCCCCACCATCAGCCCTTGCTTGTGGGTCACCGCCAGACTGACTTTGACACCGAACTCGTAGCGGTTCCTGGCCTTGCCCTTGCTGATGCACTCCACTTCCGGTGCATGCAGTGCGTAGAGCTTCTTCTTGTCCTTGGGCTGCTGGGTGCTGATGCGTTCGGCTCTCTCGATGATCGTGGTCAGCGTCGCGCCGGCCCTGGCACGGATTGGGTTGGTGGCGGCCCCGCTGTTGGCGGTGGCGACAGCAGTTGCGGCACCAGCCATCTTGGCCTGCACCTCACGGATCAGGATGCCAACGATGGTGCGCTGACGCTTCAAGGTGCGTTTGAGCCGCTTGAATTGTTTGGCGTGGGCGTAGCCGCCTGACTTGAAGCGGAGCATCTTGCTGTTATGACTCAAAACACCATTAAGTGTGCTGCCGAACAGACGGCAGGCAACGTTTTGCCTAAAGTCTATCTGCGTTGCCATAAGGCCGTCCGAAGTCATGCGGATGTCCTAGAAAAAGCGCCGGATCACCGCACGCCGGCCCAGTCAATCGTCGAAATCAATCCTCAGGAGATAATCATGAACAAAGATCAAGTGAAAGGCCGAGTCAAAGAAGCGGAAGGTAAGGCCAAGGAAGTCACCGGCAAGATCGTCGGCAACAAGAACCTGGAAGAAAAGGGCAAGATCCAGAACGCCGTCGGCAAGGTCCAAGCCGGCTATGGTGATCTCAAGCGTGACCTGAAGAAAGGTGCCTAACTCATCCACCGCGATGACGTGCTGGCGGAATTTGCGCGGCTGCTGAGACAGACGGCGACGCGGGCAATCCACATGTGCTAGCACGCTCGCAACGAAGGCAGCGAAGGCCTAATATGTTCGACACGACCGGAAGCAACAGCAACAGCTCAATGAAAGTCGACTACAACCCGCGTGCTGCCCAAGTGGGGGTGATGAGTCTGATGGAAGATAAGGTCTTCGACGCTGAAGGCATATTTCAGGGCAGGATCGAGGAAATGATCCTCGACACGCAAACAGGCTGCATACGCTATGTCGTGGTGGTATTCGGCGGGTTTTTGGGAATTGGGCGCAAACGCTTCGCCGTTCCCTGGAGTGCGTTGACGCCCGATCTCAAATATCAGCGGTGCGTGCTTGACGTGACAAAAATGAAACTGATGGCCGTGCCGGTATTCGATGATGACCCTTGGCTGCGCCGGACCGACCCGACCGGCGGCCTGGCGAATCCATTCCCACTGCGCTAGCGGACCATTGGCTTCTTCGCCTGGTCGCTATCGACACCTTGGCTACGTCGTGCATTGGCGTGGAGGCTTGTCCGAAGTCTCCTTTCCTGGCTGCACTGTTGCTCGCTGTGTTCCTCTTCCTCGCTGCTTATGGGCTGCTGTAACAGCGCGCCTCGACTACAAATGCCAACTCATCCCCTAGAACGGCGGATTTCTCGTTCGTGGCCGACTATCACGAGAATATGACCACAAATAACAGCAAGGAATCGCCGGTGAGCAACGATGGAGCCAAATCCCTTACCGGCGCGCTTGCACAATACGAGCACGCCAAGGACCTGGTGTCTAACGCTGCGGCCGAATTGTCGTCGGTCAATGTCGTACTCACACAGGAACTCGCCGAAAAATATCCGTTGCCGAAGGTGGAAAGGGCCCTCGACAAAAGCCGGGTTGTCGAAGAAACGGTGCAGGAAGTAGCCGACGAGTTATCTGCCGTGAATCGGACCCTGCAGGCGGAAGTTCGCGACCGGATTATGCTGGATCATAGATTTGCCGCAGTGACCGAACAGGGAGAAGCCGCCCGTCATGCGGCCTTTCATGATCCGCTCACGGGCCTGCCCAATCGCGCGCTGTTTATGGATCGTCTGGAACACGGATTGGCGATGGCGCAGCGGCAAAACTGGCATCTGGCGGTGATGTTTCTAGACCTGGATTCGTTCAAGGAGATTAACGATACACATGGACATGATGTCGGCGATCGCGTCCTGCAAACGATTGCCCAGCGGCTCAAGGAAATCTCCCGGGCGGATGATACCGTCAGCCGTCATGGTGGCGACGAGTTCTTATGCCGGTTAACGAAGAGCCCTGATAACAAGACCATCGGCGCCATTGCAGACAAATTCATCCAGGCGATTCAACTGCCGTGCGAAGTGACGATGGGCGATGATTCGATTAGTCTGACAATCAATGCCAGTATTGGCATTGCCGTTTATCCGAAAGATGGCCGCACGGCAGATGCGTTGATCAAGAGTGCGGACGCCGCGATGT
>JBDTMH010000211.1:0-7890 GCA_039934375.1 Burkholderiaceae bacterium
GCGCGCGAAACTTAACTGGTCGTCCAGCGGGCGCGCGCCGCTGGCCTTTGACGCTGTGCCGTGCGTCATGATTTGTGAGTGACGGTATCAAGCACCTGATATTCTTCGCATAGGAAGTTTGGTGAAATCGTCCGCAGCAGTTCCACAACATTTGTCGCCGCAGCAGCGCGTCAAGTTTGGTTTTTTGACAGCTTGGTTAATCAGCATGATCAATATGAATGTCATTAAGGAATTTCAAGCACGTCGACGTAAAGTCTTGCGGATTGCAGGCCCCTGGATACTGATTGGTGTAGTTGGATCACTGATTGCGGTCTCCTATGCCAAAGACCCTTCGGCACCGTTATCACAAACTGGAATGATCTTTGTAGTGGGTGCGTTCCTTGCATGCATCATTGTTGGCGCCAGTATTGTTCTGCGTCACTATCGCTGCCCTGCTTGCGGCAACGTACCAACGGCACGTTATGGCATTTTGTTTGGGTTAAGCAAATGCCCAACATGTGGGACTCCTCTCAAATGAAGAGTGCACTGTCTGACAACGCGCTCGAGCCTTCGCCTCCGAAGAATGGCTGAAGCGGATCCCATTTGATTTTGATCTATACAGCTGCACTCGTTGGGGTAGCCGCCATCTTTGCATTGATGGCCTTTTTCTGGAAACGATTTGGACCCAGATCAGGCCGTGCGTTCGGAAATCGCATCGCAGCGCACAATGGAATTCCGAGGAAGGTATTTCACATGCTTCTCGCCAGTGGCGTCGCGGACTCCGCTGTTGATGTCTTGAGAGATCTTGAAAAGTCAGAGCCGGATTCAGGTCAAGCCGGCATTGAGCTTGGCCCGCTGCTAGCGAAAGGCATCAAACGAATGGAGGCGCGCTTCGGCGCCCAGGAGATGATTGACAACGTGAAGCCGATTGTGGCGAGGCTTGTGTCAGAGTTCGAGATGAAACGATGAGCTTTGACTGACCTCGACGCGATCCTGCAGTCCTTGGAGCCGGTGCTGAACCCGGGTGTCCATGTGTTTGCCACCTTGCCTCCCGGCAAGACCGTGGATGCCACGCGTATCGTCGCCTGCATGCGCGAGCCCGAAGGCTGGTCCGTCGTAACTCACCGCCGCGTTTTCCGATGCCCTTGGCCGCGCCGGCATCAGTTGCAATGTGATTGCGGGAACGTGCCACGACCATATCTTCGTGCCGCAGCTTCAGGCACAGGCCGCCATGGATGTACTTCGCCGTCTCCAGCAGAGGGCGTGCGATCGCGTTGCCCGTGTTGACGCGCCAGTGGCGAATGACACCATGACCACGTTGCTGAATTTTTCGTACGGCTCGAACATGCTCGCGAGGCGCATCACGCAGCGCGTCCCGTCTGCGCGCGCCGTCGGCACAGCGGTCTTGCGTGGCCATGTGCTGCGATGGCACAAGGCCGGGCAGGACGGTTCGGCCAAATGCGATGTCTTGGCCACGGGTTCGGCCGACGATCGGGTTCACGGCGTTGTCTATACGCTGTCGGCTGTTGAGAAGCATCTGCTCGACGCGGCCGAGGGGCTGGGCCGCGGGTATGACGAGAAGGAGGTGGTTCTCGAATCGGCGTCGGATGTCTTCAAAGCCTGGACCTACCATGCGACCGCCATTGATGCCACTTTGCTGCCGTTCAGCTGGTACAAGGCCCTGGTCATCGCCGGTGCCGAGGAACACGGCCTGCCGGCCCGCTACATCGGGCAGCTGCAGGCCATATCGGCCATCGACGACGGAGATGCCGTGCGCGCGCAGCGCCACTGGGCGCTTTTGCCGTTGCGAGGAGGAGCCCGGCCATGAAGCAACAAGTCGCCGCCATGTACGTGACGGATCCGGACGGCAAGGTGGTGGAGTTGAACGGCCCGGTATGTTAGAACAGCGTGCATGACGATCCGTGACGCCGCTTCGGCCGACTTTTCGCAGATCCTGGCGTTGAACGAGGCCCATGTGCATTTTCTGAGCGCACTCGATGAAGCGCGCCTGGCCTCCTTGCATGCGCAGGCTGCCTACCACCGTGTCAACGACGACGGTGATGGTGTCGTGGGTGCATTTTTGCTTGCGCTGCGCGAGGGCCAGACCTACGACAGCCCCAACTACAGCTGGTTCGCGAGCCGCTATTCGCGCTTCCTGTACATTGACCGCATCGTGATCGCCGCCACCAGGCAGTCCCGCGGCCTGGGCCGGGCGCTGTACGACGACCTGCTGGTTTTCGCCCGCGCCAGCGATGTCGCTGTCGTGGTCTGCGAGATTGATGAGGATCCGCCGAATCCGACGTCAATGCTGTTTCACCAGGCGCGAGGTTTTCGCGAGGTTGGCAGCCATGTGGTCGGTGCCAACCACAAACGTGTCTCGCTGCAGGAGCTTGCTTTGGATAATTCAAATGCGCATCCTGGCGCTGACGGCCCTGTGTTTGGCGGGTGTCAGCCTGGCTCAGGTGCAAGTGCAGGCTCCGGCGACGTCCGACACCCCTAGGCGTCTTGCTAGAGGGACGCAGCCATCTCCAGTTGCTTGAGTCGGCGCGTGATCCGGTCCAGGAACTGGCGCGTCACATGCGACAGGTTACGGTGCGACGGGATCAGGATGCCGACCTCGATTGCGTTGATGGCCTTGTTGGCCAGTGGGCGCCAGACCACTTCACCCCGGTCGATTTCATCCATGAAGCCGATCTTCGAGAAGTACGAGATTCCGCGCCCGGCAATGATCATGCGTTTGGCCATGGTGGTGGAGTTGCACGAGATCGATGGCACAAGCTCGTCCCAGAAGCGCGAGAACTCCGGTTGCACGAGGGCGTGGATCGGCGAGATGCGGCTGATCTGGATGAAGGCGTGGCCACGGCAATCGTCGAAGCTGATCTTTTCCTGACGCGCCAGCGGGTGCGACGGTGCCATCACCACGCCGGGCGGAAACGGCGCCTTGGCGATGACCTCCAGTGCACTGGGCAACTTGCCCAGGTAGCAGATTCCGATGTCGCTGTCGCCCGAGGCGACGCATTCGGGAACGTCGCTGGGCATGGCCGAGCGGATGCTGTAGCGCACGGCCGGGTAACTTTCGGAGAATTCCTCCACCGCCGCAGGCAGGAAGTCGATCAGCAGCGAGTCCATCGCGGCAATCATGACGTGGCCCTTGCGCTCACCCTTGAGAGCATCAAGCTCGGTGCGCATCAGGTGAAAGTCGTGCAGCGTGCCTGCCACATGACGGCGTAGCCGCTCGCCGGCGATGTTCAGTCGCATGCCACTGGGTACCCGGTCGAACAGTTCGGTGCCCATCTCCTCCTCAAGCCGCAGGATTTGCCGGTTCACGGCGCTGGATGCCACGAACAGATTCTGCGCAGCCTTGCGGATCGATCCGTGACGAGCGACTTCGAGAAAATATTTCAATACGACGGCGTGCATGGATCGGGCCTGGGGCTGCGAGCTGGGTGGCGTTCAGACGATGCGGTTGAACCACAGCAAGGATAAGCCAGCGGCCAGCAACGCCAACGCAGCCGACGCCAGCGCAAGCAGCGCGGATATCTCGGTCTCCTTCCTTTCCATTTGCAGCCGGGTGCCAAGCTTCTCATAGACGGTCCTGAGCGCATCCGCATTGCCGGCATAGAAATACTCGGCCCGAGTCGCATTGGCAATCGCCTTGAGGCTGGGCTCATCGAGTTTCAGGTACATCGACCAGCCTTCGAATCCGGCAACCGCGCCGTCGACGGTGCCCAGCCCGATGGAATAGACCTTGACGCCTCGATTGGCGGCCAGCATGGCCGCCTCCTGCGGGTCGACGCCGGTCGTGCGCCGTCCATCGGTGAGCAGCACGATGGCCGCCGAAGCATACGACCCCGGCTCGACCGGCGTGAACTCCTTCTGCGGTTTGGCTGGCGCTTGGCCGATGCTTTTGCCGCGGCGTGCGCTGCCGTAGGTCATCTCGCCCACGTCCAGGCCGTGGTCTGGAAACAGCTCGGACAAGGCCACGACAATGCCGCTGCCCACGGCCGTGCCGCGTTGCAACTGGAAGCGGTCGATCGCGGCGACCAACTCATCGCGTTGCAACGTGGCGGGCTGCACCACCTGGGCGGTGCCGGCAAAACTGACGATGCCGACCTTGACATTGCGCGGCAGCTCCTTCAGGAATGCCTTGGCCGCTTCCTGCGCGGCCACGATGCGGCTGGGCTGGATGTCGGTGGCGCGCATGCTCAGCGACACATCGATGGCCAGTATCACGGTCGCATGGTCGGAAGGCAGCGTCACGACCGCCAGCGGCCGGGACGCCGCGAGCAGTCCCAGCGAAATGGCCAGCAGGAACAGCGCCGGCGGCAGATGCCGGCGCCAGTGCAAACCGGCGCCGAGGGCCTGCCTGGCGATGGCCACACTGCCCAACCGCAGCGTCAGCTTCTTCTTGCGCCGCAACAGCCAGACGTAGGCCAGCACCAGCAAGGGCACGGCCAGCAGCAGCCACAGGAATTGCGGCCACAGGAAGCTCAGTGGAAGCGACATGTTTGCCTCACGACAGGGTTCCACCCGTACCCTGGGCCGGGGGTGGCGCTGGCCACGGCAGGGCTGCGATGTGACTCCTATTGTGGCCCTGCCCGGGAAATGTCGGGCAGCCGGCCTATTGCCGCGATCGGAGCCAGTCCAGTCCGATTGACGTCGATCCTGCAGCTGTGCCCCGGGCCGGGCGGTATTCGCAGCCGATCCAGCCCTGCCAGCCGCATTCGGCGGAGACCTCGTCGATCACGTCGAACAGGTAAGGGTGGTGCAACTCGCCGAGGTCCGGCTCGTGGCGCATTGGAACGCCGGCGATCTGGATATGGCCGACCTTGCCGGTCGGCAGGTACTGGCGGATTTTCATGGCCACGTCGCCCTCGACGATCTGGCAGTGGTACAGGTCCATCTGTACCTTCAGGTTCGGTGCCCCCACGGCGGCAACGATGCGATGTGCCTCGTCTTGCCGGTTCAGGAAGAAGCCCGGAATGTCGCGCGTGTTGATCGGCTCGATCAGGATGTCGCGTCCGGCGCCGGCGGCTTGTTCGGCGGCCCAGCCCAGATTCGATTCGTACGTGGCCTGCAACGCAGCACGCTCGACGCCCGCCGGCGCCAGTCCGGCCATGACATGCACGCGTGGACAGTTCAGTGCCTGCGCATATTCCAGCGCCTGGGCAATGCCGCTGCGGAACTCCGTCTCGCGCCCTGGCAGGCAGGCCAGGCCGCGCTCGCTCTTGTTCCAGTCGCCGGGCGGCGCATTGAACAGCACCTGCTGCAGACCAAAATCGGCCAGTCGCTGGGCCAGCTCGGCAGGCGAGAACGCATAGGGAAACAGGTATTCGATGGCCTTGAAGCCGTCGCCAGCGGCGGCCTCGAATCGGTCCAGGAATTCATGCTCGTTGTAGAGCATGCTGAGGTTGGCGGCAAAGCGGGGCATGGCAAGTCTCGGGTTGCGGGAAAACCGACAGTATGCACGGAGCCGCGCTCAGCGCGGCGTTGGCGCCTGTGCCACCGATGGATGGTCGCGCAAGGCAGCGCCCACGCTGCTGGCACCGCCTGGGCTGCCCAGACCGGTCACTTCGGGACCGAAGAACTCGCGGTTGATCGCGATGAAGCGCTGCAGTGGCGCCGGGATGTCAGTGTCTTCCCAGATTGCCTCGGGCGGGCAGACCGATACGCAGATGCCGCAGTTGATGCATTCGTCCGGGTGGATGTAGAAGGTGCGCGGGCCTTCGTAGATGCAATCGACCGGGCAACAACTCACGCAGGCGGCGTCCTTGCAGTCGATGCAGGTTTCGGCGATGACGTAGGCCATGACGGGCGCAGAATGTTCTTGGGTCGGGTGGGTTTGGCGGTCAGCACTCGCGGGCTAACGACCGCTCCACTGCGGTTTGCGCTTTTGCTGAAACGCCAGCACGCCTTCATTGGCATCTTGCGACTGCAGCGCCACGACGACCGCGGGCAGGCGGGTCGCATGGGCCTGCGCCGGCGTCATCGTGCCGGTCAGGCGTACCACCTGTTTGATCGCCTTGAGCGCCAGGGGCGCACAGGCCAGCAGGTCGTCGACCCAGCGCTGCACAGCGGCGTCAAGCTCGTCACGGGGCACGACCTCGTTGACCAGGCCCATGTCCAGCGCCTGCCTGGCCTTGATGCGTTTGCCCGTGAGCATCATCGCCATGGCCTGGCGAAACGGCACCTGGCGCTGCAGCAACACCATGCCGCCGTCCAGTGGCATGCGCCCGACCAGCGCCTCGGGCAGGCCGAAGCTGGCATCCTCGCAGGCCACGACGATGTCGCAGCCCAGCACCATTTCCAAGCCGCCACCGAGCGCAAAGCCATTGACGCGGGCGATCACCGGGACGTTGAGCGTCTCGCGCAGCGCAATGCCGCCAAAGCCGCCGACCCGGTTCGCGGCCCAGTATTCGAGCCCGGTGACCGAAGGGTTTTTCAGGTCGGCGCCGGCGCAGAAGGCCCGCTCCCCGGCGCCGGTGAGCACGACGACACGAATCTCGGGATCATTCTCGATCTGCGTCCAGATCCGCTGCAGCTCGGCCTCGGTGGCGAGGTCGACCGCATTCATCGCTTGCGGCCGGTTCAGCGTGACCGTGGCGACATGGCCTTTCACGTTCAAGGTGGCACTCATGATGCGAGCGCCTGTGCCTGCACCATGTCCAGAATTTCCTGCGTGTGTTGTCCCAGCCGCGGCGGTGCCCGGTACAGGCCGACCTGGGCGCCCGACATCTGGATCGGGCTGCCGACGAAGCGGCAGGTCTGGCCTTCGCCCGGTCCGTCCATCAGCATCTGGTTGTGCAGCGTCTGCGGGTCGACCAAGGCTTCGCGCAGGTCGCGCACCGGCGCGCACAGCAGGTCCTGTTGTTCCAGCCGGGCCAGCCAGTGGGCGCGGGTATTGCTCGCGAACTGCTGGCGGAACAGGGCCTGCAGTTCGGCCTTGTGCTTGAACTGCTGGTTCAGGTTGCAGAACTTCGGATCGCTTGAGAGGTCGGGCAGGCCGAGTGCGGTGCAGATGTCCTGCAGCGGGTTGGCCTTGAACGCGCCCACCAACACCAGTGCGCCGTCCTGGGTGTCGAACACACCCGACAGCGGCATTGCGGCCCAGTTGACCTCGGAGTCGGCCATCATGATCATGGCCGCCTCCTGCATCTGCATCGCCAGCATCGAGTTGTACAGTGACACGCTGACCTTTTGTCCGACGCCGGTCCGGGCGCGCTGCAGCAGTGCCAGCAGGATGCCCTGCACCATGTGCATGCCGGCACTGTAGTCGCACAAGGCCGTCGGATATACCGACACCGGAGCGGAATCGTCGGCGCGCCGGTGCATGACACCGCTCATCGCCTGCGCCAGTACGTCCTGTCCGCCCTTGTGGGCATACGGACCGCTGTCGCCATAGCCGGTGCCGACCGCGTAGATGATGCGCGGGTTGATGGCCTGGCATTCCTCGTAACCCAGGCCCATGCGTTCCATCACGCCAGCACGGAAGTTGTTGACAACCACGTCCGCATCGGCAATCAGCGCCTTGACCGCGGCCAGGGCGGACGGGTCGCGCAGGTCGAGCGCGGCACTGCGCTTGTTGCGATTCAGGCTGCAGAAGATCGGGTTGTCTGCGCCATGCACCGGCTCGAAGGTCGAACGGCTCAGGTCGCCGGAGCCCTTGCGTTCGATCTTCAGGATGTCGGCGCCGTAGTCGCCCAGCATCTGGGTGCAGACCGGGCCCATCATGACCTGCGTGAAATCGACGACCCGGATGCCGGACAGTGGCAGATCCGTGCGGCCCGCTTGTAGGGTGTTCATCGGAGGTCCTTCGCCCTGCGGGCTGCGGTGCGAGCTTGCTTGGGAACGGCCCCGCGCGGCGCTCATACCATCTCCAGAGTTTTGTCGTTGACCGCCAATGCCGCGGCA
>JBDTMH010000212.1:0-7849 GCA_039934375.1 Burkholderiaceae bacterium
TCACGCAGGAGTAGCACTCCCAGCACATGTTCGGCTCGATGTTGTAGGCACGCCGCGTGGTCTTGTCGATGTGCATGATGTCGGACGGACAGATGTCGACGCAGTGTCCGCATCCGTCGCACCTTGTCATATAAACGAAAGTAGGCATAGGTTGGTTCCTTGGTGTGTTTCGCAGGATGTTGCGGGCTGTCTTCTAATAGTGGCGCGGTGCTTCGCGTTTGATGCCTAGCCCCATGTCCAACGGGGCGTCTCGTAACAATTCCATCGAGTGTCTTTCCCGTTGTGCGGGGTCATCCCGGGTCAGTGTTGGTAGATTCGCGCAGTTACCGTTGGCCATGGAAACGCGCTTCTCAAACGCCGCTGCGGGCTTGAAAAACATGTGCGCGAACTTGGACCACGCCACCGATCCGAACAGCACCGTCGTGGCGAGGATGTACAGACCGAACATCACCGTGGCCCAGGCGCTCGCTGTGGCTTGCAGCCAGGCCCAGACCAGCCCCAGCGTCACGCTGGCGAGCAGCGAGAGCACGAACAAATCGGCGCGCATCAGGCGAAACGGTGTGCCGCCCTCGGCGGCAACATCGACGCGGATGAAGAACCAAAACCAGTAGCCGCCCACACAGGCCATCAGGCCGCCGAGCCACCAGAGCTGCGCCAAGATCGCGGGCGTGGGTGTTGCGGCGCTCGGGTAGCCGAACACCATCACCGCTGTGCTGATCAAGTAAATCACGAAGCCGTACATCGTCAGCAGGTGCGCGATGCGTCGGCGCGTGTTGCAAAACTCGCCCGAGGCCATCACATCCACGACGACGGTCTGCACGGCGATAGCCAGCATCTCGCCGCCCTCGACCTGCCGGTTGCCCTTGCTCTTGGTCTTGCGCCAGTTGGTGAAGAAGTACTTGGCGCTGCCCTTATGGACAATGTCGTACAGGGTGCCGGCAATCACCGCCAGCACCATCAGCAGGAGAAAAGTCTGCATCGCGCCGGCTGGCAAGCTGGCGCTGATCGCGGCGAACGGGTTGAGTGAAAACATAAGGTGGTCTCCTAGCTTGTTTTTGGGTTTTGCAGGATGGTCGGGGTCGGCCGGATGGTCAGCCCAGCAAGGTCTGCACTTCGAAGTTCAGCGTGGAAAGGTCGCCCAGCACCCATGTCGCTGGGGCAGACAGACCGGCCACGGTACCAGGGTTGACAAGCCATGTTGAATGCCCCTTTACGCTGACCACCTCGCGCACCGCGGCGCGGTGCGAGTGGCCGCAGCATACCAATTCCCAATCGCCGGTGCAGGCCATGGCGTAGCCGTAGTCGTCGTAGTGCACCACGAAGACCCGGCGGCCGCCGATCTCGAGGCGTGCATCCGCGCCATGGTAGCGCACCTGCCCCTGGCTCGCATTGGCCAGCCGGTGCAGGGCTTGGGTGTCGCCGACGTTGTTACCATGGATCAGATGCACCGGCAATCCCAGGGCCACCGCCGACTTCAGCGATTGGGCGCCGATCAGGTCGCCGCAATGGATCACGGCCGTGGCCCCCATCGCTTTTGCCTCCTGTACGGCCTGCGCCAGCGCGTCGGCGCGGTCGTGGCTGTCCGAGACGATGCACACCTTCATTGGCTCATCCCGATCGCCGCAGGTTTACCGGAGGCCCCGTCGATTTCGGCATAGTAGGCGCGAAGCACTTCCAGCACTTCGGGCCGACTGAACTCGCTGGGGACGGTGTGCCCTTCAGAGAGCCACTTGCGCAGCTGCGTTCCGCTGACTTGCAGCCGGTCGGCGTCGTTGTGCGGGCAGGTGCGACCGGTGGCCATGCCGCTGCAGCGGTAACAGTAAAAGGTGACGTCGATCCTCAGCGGCTGCGTCAGCAGCGCGCCCTCGGGAATCTCGTCAAAGATGCGGTGCGCGTCGAAGGGCCCGTAGAAACTGCCAACACCGGCGTGGTCGCGACCGACGATGAGGTGCGAGCAACCGTAGTTCTGGCGGAACAGCGCGTGCAGCAACGCCTCGCGCGGGCCGGCGTAGCGCATGTCCAGAGGGAACCCCGCCTGCACGATGGTCGATGGCACGAAGTAGTTCTTCGCCAGTGCGGAGATCGCCCGCGTGCGCACCTCAGCCGGGATGTCGCCCGGCTTCAGCGTACCGAGCAACGAGTGTACGAGCACGCCGTCGCAGACCTCGATCGCGACCTTGGCTAGGTACTCGTGCGAGCGGTGCATCGGGTTGCGGGTCTGGAACGCGGCGACGCGCGACCAGCCGCGCGAGCGGAACAAGGTGCGCGTCTGCTCCGGCGTCATGTACAGATCACCGTACTTCTCGGGGAAGCCCCCCATGGACAGCACCTTGATACGACCGGCCAGATTGACCGGGGCCTGCTCCATGACCATCTTCACGCCTGGATGCGCCGGATCGACGGTGCGAAACACCTGCATGCACTCGTGCGACTTGTCGATGCGGTACTTCTCCTCCACCAGCATGGTCGCCAACAGCGAGCCGTCGTCGGGGACGGTGAGCGCGATCTCACTGCCGACCTCTAGCGTCGCAGCCATCGCCTCGTCCACCGAGAGCGTGATTGGGATCGGCCAGAACAGGCCGTCTGCCATGTGCATGCTGTCACACACGCCACGCCAGTCCGCCTGGGTCATGAAGCCAGTCAGCGGCGTGAACCCGCCAATGCCCATCATCACGATATCGCCGCGCTCGCGCGAACTTACGCGCACAGTGGGCAACGTCGCGGCACGCAGCCGTTCAGCTTCAAACGCAGCGCCTTCGAGCAGCAGCGGCACCAGCGAGTCACTACCGTGCGGTCGAACGAGCGGCTTCATGTGTAGATCCGGTGTAGGCCCGGCGCGTGCAGCCAATGCGACGAGCCGACGCGGGGCGCGGCCGGTTCGCTCGGTGTCGTGTCGGTCATTGGCTTAGTCTCGCGGTGTCTGGTTGGCGGCGGAGGTACATCGGACGCGCACGACTCTGCGCCGACAAATGATAGGCGAGCAGTATCAAATGAAAAAGTGGACAATACCAGTCACAATGACCGGAAAATACGATCAATTCATGCACACCATTCCTGCAAGGTTACGGGTGAATCTGCGCCAGCTCGAGGTATTCGTCGCCACGGTCAGGGCAGGCTCGACGCGTTCGGCCGCTGATCGGGTGGCGCGCTCGCAGTCGGCGGCCAGCGCGGCGATCGGCGACCTTGAGGCCGGCGTCGGCGCGCCGCTGTTCGACCGCGTGCGTCGGCGCTTGGTGCTCAACGAAAATGGGCGCGCTCTGCTGCCCAAGGCCGCTTCGCTGCTGGATCAGGCCGCCGATCTGGAGCACCTCTTCACTGGCGCACACGCGGCACCACTGCGTTTGGCCGCCAGTCTGACCATCGGCGAAGTGCTGCTGCCCGACCTGGTAGCGCGCTGGAAGCGCGCGCACCCACAGAGCCCCGTTTATATCGCGGTGGCCAATACCGCCGGCGTCATCGCTGCGGTGGCGTCGTTCCATGTCGACGTCGGTTTCATCGAGGGGCCACAAACCCACCCGGACTTGTCGGTGCAGCCCTGGCTCACCGACGAGCTGGTCGTCGTCGCGGCACCTGGGCATGTGTTGGCAGCCACGCGCTGCGTCGGCCCCGAACGTCTGCGCGCACTGCGCTGGGCCGTGCGCGAGCCCGGGTCGGGCACGCGCGAGGCGAGCGATCGCTGGCTGCTCGATCACTTGGGTACCATCGAGATCGGTTTCGAGCTGGGCAGCACCGAAACCCTTAAGCGCGTGGTGGCCACTGGTGCCGCAGTGGGTTGCCTATCGCGCCGTGCCGTGGCGGCAGATCTGGCCGCAGGCACCTTGGTCGAGCTGAATACGGGGCTGCCGCCGCTCGAGCGCCGACTCGCGATCATCGTGCACAAGGAAAAGCAGCTCGGCCGCGGTGCGACCGATTTCCTGCGCGATTGCGTCGCGGTCGAACAGCAGGGGAGCGGTGTCGGGTTCTGTCGCATTAGCCAAAGCGTCGACGGCCCGATCGAGTAGACTGCAACGCCCGAACACTGGACGAATCGGCATGCTCAACTTTAAAGGGATGCGTTTCCCGATCGATGTGATCCTAGTCTGCATCCGCTGGTACGTAGCTTACCCGCTGAGTTACCGACACCTTGAGGAGATGATGGAAGAGCGCGGCGTATTGGTGGACTATTCGTCGATCAACCGATGGGCGATCCGCTTCTTGCCGCTCATCGAGAAGGCGTCTCGCAAACACAAGCGTGCTGTCGGTAGCAGCTGGCGCATGGATGAGACATACATCAAGGTCAAGGGTGTCTGGAAATATCTCTACCGTGCTGTGGATAAGCAGGGAAAGACCGTTGATTTTCTGCTGACGACCAAGCGCGACAGGGCTGCGGCGAAGCGCTTTTTCGACAAGTCCATGCAAGCCAATAGTGTTCCTGAAAAGGTCACCATGGACAAGAGCGGCGCCAACAAGGCCGCCATTGATGAGATCAATGCCGGCGGCGAAACGCCGATCATCGTTCGACAAGTCAAATACCTCAACAACATCGTTGAGCAAGACCACCGCGCGGTGAAACGGATCACGCAACCGATGCTGGGTTTCAAGTCTTTTTTGGCGGCCGCAAGTGTGTTGGCCGGAATCGAATGGATGCACATGATCCGCAAAGGCCAGATGACGGTGAAAGCTGTTGCGCTGTCATTTGCCGATCAGTTTTATGCATTAGCAGGGCAAATCCGTCAAGATTGAGTCACTGGCATTCGCCTCCGCCAAAATCACGTTCATCAGCGGTTAACGCGACAGAACCCATTCACGGCTTGACCTCGATTCGGGATGTAACGCAATTCTCTGCTTCAGCGCGCAGACCAGCAATTATTATGGCCACGCAAGTCAAAAAGCCACCTACCCATTCGGATTATCCATGGGGGGTATGGAGTCGGGCGTGGATTTCTTGTGCAATGGGTGATATTTCGCTGACGATCCTCAATCGCGCGTTCGATTCGACTTTGCCAAACACCGGCTGCGTGACGAGTGTGTTGATGCACGTCGCCCGCTGCATTCCGCTCCCCTGGTGATCTTCTCCTCACCAATCGATACTTTCCCACCATCTCCTGAAGGAAATTTACCGTGCAAAAAATCCTGCTTGCCATCGTCGTGACTACCAGCCTGCACGCGCTCGCCGGCGAGGATGCCTGGGTAGCCGATGCACGCAAAGTCGCCGGTACCCTGCCACCCAGATTGCTGCAGGTACTGACTGACGAAGAAATCGCCAAGGGCGGGCCAGAGGCCGCCATCGCCGTGTGCCGCGAAAAGGCGCCACAGATTGCCGTGGAAGTCTCCGCGCAGTCTGGCTGGGCCATCCGGCGCGTCAGCCTGCGCAATCGCAATCCAAAAGCGGTTCCCGATGCCTGGGAGCGGGCGGCACTGGAAGACTTTGACCGGCGCGCCGCCGCCGGCGAAAGCCCGGTCACGCTGGAAAAAGCCGAGATGGTGACCAAGGTGGACGGCAAGGAGTACCGTTACCTGCGGGCGCTGCCCGTGCAGCAAATATGCCTCCCCTGCCATGGCGCAGCGGATAAACTCAGTCCGGCAGTGATGGCGCAGGTGCACAAGATGTATCCTGATGATAAGGGCGCGGGTTATGCCATTGGCCAGATCCGTGGCGCCATTACGATTCGCAAGGCACCGTAGGCACCAGACAGGTGGCCGCCGCGAATTCATTCGCTATCCATTGATGCACAATTCCGAGTTCCGCCGACCATCCGCCACGCCACTCAATGCGGCGAGGCGCCTGGCGTGGGTGATGGTGGCCGTCATCACGCTGCTGGCCCTCCCGGCGTACGCCGCCGAAAGCGTGGTTCCAGCCAGCAACCTGCCCTGGTGGTTCTGGCCCTTGGCGCTGTTTGTTACCTGCTTCTTCTTCGGCATTGTGGCGGTTCCGGCCGGCATTGGCGGCGGTACGCTTTTTGTACCCATCATTGGCGGGTTCTTCCCCTTTCATCTGGATTTCGTACGCGGTGCCGGCCTGTTGGTTGCACTGGCAAGCGCGCTGGCGGCCGGGCCGATGCTGCTACGCGGCGGATTGTCAAGCCTGCGCCTGGCGTTGCCGCTGGCGCTGCTTGCCTGCATGAGTTCCATCGCCGGGGCTTTGCTGGGTCTGGCCATGCCGGCGACCACGATCCAGATCGCACTGGGGATCGTCATTCTGGGAATCGTCGTACTGATGCTTGCGTCAAAGAAATCAGAGTTTCCAGTTGTTGCGCAACCCGACCGGCTGTCTGCGGCGCTGCATATCCACGGCGTATTCATCGATGGCGCGTCCGGCCGCTCGATTGACTGGCAGGTGCATCGGACGCCGTTGGGGATGGTGCTTTTCCTGCTGATTGGCGTGATGGCCGGCATGTTCGGTATCGGCGCGGGTTGGGCCAACGTACCGGCCCTGAACTTGCTTATGGGCGCACCGCTAAAGGTGTCCGCGGGGACCTCGGGACTGGTCCTGTCGCTGGTCGACTCCTCGGCCGCCTGGGTGTATGTGAACCGGGGTGCCGTGTTGCCGATGATCGCGGTACCATCAATCATTGGCATGATGCTCGGCGCGCGCATCGGCGCGCGTTTGCTGAATGTGCTTAAGGGTTCCGTGATCCGCAAGGTGGTCATCGCGCTGCTACTTTTTGCAGGATTGCGCGCCTTGCTCAAAGGAACTGGACTATGGGCGTAAAGGACATCTGATGAACGATTCTCAATCGCCCGCCCCTGCGCCGTCTGCCGCCCCAACGCAGCAAGCCGAAGCGCTGCGCTACGCGCGGTTGCTGAACTGGGGGACATGGGTCGGGATTGCGGCGTTGGCGTGCAGTTTCACTGCCTACATTTTTGGCCTGCTGCCGCCCCATGTGCTACTGGATCGGTTGCCCGGCGTCTGGAATCAGCCGGTCGCGACTTACCTGCAATTGACCAACACGCCCACCGGTTGGGGCTGGCTTGCCCTCGCTCAAAAAGGGGACTTCGGCAACATGATCGGCATTGCCTTGCTGGCAGGGTGTTCCATCCCCCCTTTGCTGGCGGTGATTCCGCTGTTTTTCAAACGGCGCGATTATTTGTATTCCGTCATTTGCGCGCTTATCGCTGGTGTGTTGCTGCTGGCCGCGTCGGGCGTCTTGACCTCCGGCCATTGAAAATGGCTGCCGTCTTTCAACGCCTGCTGCTGATGACCGAACACACCGAATTCGATGCCGGTGCCGAGCGTGTTGCCCTGGAGTTGGCAAATCGCTTTCAGCTTCCTTTGACAGCCGTAATGCCGCTGGTGAGCAACCCGGAATATGAAGCACTTGCACCCGAGGTCGCCGCCGGTGCCGAGCGCGAGGCGGCGATTAAATTGACGCAATTGCGCGAAGCCGCGCGGGCCATCGGTGTGGATCTTGACGCTGGCGTGCGGCGCGGCGCGGAGCCCTACCTGGAAATTATTGACGAAGCGCGGGAACGCGCCAGTGACCTTATCGTGATCCGGCGGCGCGGAAAGCGCGGATTCCTCGCCAACCTGCTGCTCGGCGAGATGGTCTCCAAGGTGGTCGCACACGCTCCTTGCAGCGTGTTAATCGTGCCACGCATCGCCCGGATGTGGAACCAGCGCATACTGGTTGCGGTCGAGCCCACAGGGCACGGCAAACAACTTGTCGCTGTTGCTGGTGCACTGGCCATCGAGTGCGCGCTGCCCCTGACAATCGTCAGTGTTACCGGCAACGACCCGGTACAACACCAGCAAGCGGATACTTTCATTGCCAGTGCGATGGATTCGGCGCGCCAGGCTGGCGTCTCGACAGAGGGCCATACTTTGGTGGGCAAACCGCTGACAATGATCCTCGACGCGGCGGCGCGAAGC
>JBDTMH010000213.1:0-7807 GCA_039934375.1 Burkholderiaceae bacterium
TCGATTTCCCGGATCGCATACTGGTAGCCAACCTCGGCGATCGTCGCGGCACGACCATACCCCATCAGCGCAAACGACGCTACCGGCGGCTCCAGATAGTGATCCGACTGGGCGATCGTGCGCGCCCTTTGATGCAGACCGCCGATATGGCTGGCGCGGTACAGGATGTCGCCGATGCCCGGTGGCGCAGGTTTGCCCCAGCGCAACATGCCGCGCAAGGTGCTGCGCACCGACAGCCGGGGCAGCGCCGGATCGACGCCCATGTAGTCACGCACGTCCACATCGATCGCAATGATGGTGCCGTTGCCGTGGCGCTTTTCCAGCGGTGTGCCCAGCCGCGCTCGCATGGCCGCCACCGGCACGTTTTCAAGGATGGCGCCATCGACCAGCAGGTCGCCGTTGTGCAGCACCGGCGGAAACAGCCCCACCGGAGAGTTGCTGGCCAGCACAGCACGCCACAACGGACCACTGTCCTGTGCCGTTGTGCAAGCACGACTGAGATTGCAGGCCGCTGCAAAAAAAGGCCGCCACAACTGGTCGACCGAGCGCTCACCGAACATCTTGCGCAGATCGCGTTCGACACGGCGCCCCGACACGATGGAGATGACCGGGATCGTCGGTCGTTCACCACCACGGGCAAATCGCACCGTGCGCTCGCGAATCTCGTCCAGCGTCACCTCGCACGCGTATTGCGCACCGATCAGCGCACCCATGCTGTTGCCACCGATCAGGTCGACCGGGATGCCGGATTCTTCCAGCGCGCGCAGCACGCCCAGATGCGCAAAACCACGCGCCCCGCCGCCACCCAGCACCACGCCCACGGCCTTGCCATCGAGAAAACGCGCCAGACGGGCAAAATCTTGTGCATGGCCGGCGCGAATCGGATAAATGCGTTCGTAATCGCGCCCGTCCTGCCAGCGCGCCACGGCCGTCGGTTCGGCCGCCGTGGCCGCATGCAGTACCACCAGATGCTTGCGCTTCATGTCAAAGCCGGGCTCCGCGCGCAGGCTCTGTTCCAGTTCGCCTAACGGCGTCGGCGCGTCCGGGTGCGTGACAAACACCACCTGGTCGGCCTGGCGAAAGGCACGCCGGGTCCAGGAAGCCGATTGCCCATCACCCTCGTAGACCAGGAAGTCGTACTCGTCTTCGAGCTCGTCATAGCGGTCCTTGCGCTGCCAGGTGTCTGTCTGCGCCGGATCCTCCGATCGCCCGACTTGCGGTGTCACCAGATGCGTGCGTCCCACCTGCGAGAACGCCTGCGCCAGGCTGGCGGCAACAACATGCGCGTCGCCGCCGCGCTGCAACGGAACGACCACGATGATCTGTGCATTGCGCCGGGCCACCAGCTGCGAGGTATGGCGCAGATGGTTGTAGATCGCACGTGCGAACACCTGGTTCAGCGGCAGCGGATGCAGCGCCAGCAGGCGCTCGAAATCGGCCCGGCTGAGCATGGCCACGGTCGAGTCTCGCAAGGCTGTGATATTGGCGGCGCGGGGTTGCTGCAGGATCAGGCCTGCCTCGCCGACGCTCTCGCCAGGGCGGATCTCGTTGTACAGTTGCAGCTCACCATTGGCGCCGCGGCGCGACACCCGCAGCCGCCCGCTGATGAGAAAGAACATGGTGTTGGCCGAATCGCCTTCACGGTAGACGATGTGCCCCCCGGGGATGACCTGCAGCACCAGGAGGCGGCGCAGATCCTGCAGCACGGCCTCGTCCAGGCTGCCGAATACGCTGCTGGCACGCAACACATCCAGGACGCGCTCGTCGGGGATCGTCGACTCAGCCATGGCGGGAGTCTACCGTGTCGCCCTTGGGTCCCGGCAGTTCTGACAGCATCCAGTCGATGAAACTTCGCGCGCAGATCGACAAGCTTTTTTGCTGCGCACTCACCAGGTAGTAACCGTATGGCGACAGCAGCGCATCTCCCGGCAGGCGACACAACACGGATTGCTCAAGCAGATCATCGACCAGATGGCGCCAGCCGATGGCAATGCCCTGCCCGGCGACAGCTGCACCCAGCACCATCGTGTAATTATCGAATGCGGGTCCGACATCCCATGACACCAGCGGCCAGTTGCCGCGCCGCGCAATCGCAGGCCAGTCGAACCAGGGCTGGCCAAGCGCCGGCTTGAGGTGCAGCAGAGGCTCCGAGCGCAGCAAGCTGGCGTTGTCGCCGCGATGGCTATGAAGCAAGCGCGGGCTGCATACCGGAAACACCTCCTCGCGAAACAGCAGGCGCGACCGCGCCCGGGGCAAATGGCCGTCACCGAAGACGATCGCCAAATCCATATCCGGCGCCAGCGCGGACAAGGCCCGATTGCTGGTCACCAGGCTCACATCGATATTCGGATACAACGCATAAAAGCGCGCCAGCCGTGGCGTCAACCAGTACCCCGCAAAGGCAAAGTCGGTGGCAATCGACAACGACTGTCGGTGGGGCTTGGCACTGGCAATCGCAACCGCATCACGCACCAGGTCCAGCGCCTGCTGCACCGGTGCCAGCAAGCCCTGGCCTGCGGCTGTCAGCGCAATGCCACGATGCACACGCTCGAACAAGAGGTTGCCGAGTTCACGCTCCAAGCGCTGCATCTGCTGGCTGACTGCAGGTTGTGTCGTACCCAATTCAAAAGCCGCGGCGGTGAAACCCTGACACCGGGCGCAGGTTTCAAAAACCCGCAGAAGTTCCAGCGACGGCATTTGTTTTGGCATAAGCAGAGCTTATCAAATGTATGCGCGATTTCCGGGTTTACACAGGAGTCTGCGGGCTTCATGATGGGCGACCGCGCGCAAGCGCCCATAAGGAAAACCCTGGATCCGACCATGCAAGACTCCCGCCCCAATATCCTGTTCATCATGGCCGATCAAATGGCCGCGCCCCTGTTACCACTGCACGACCCGGCCTCACCGATCAAGATGCCGCATCTGACCCGTCTGGCCAGGGACGGGGTGGTGTTCGATTCGGCGTATTGCAACAGCCCCCTGTGCGCGCCCTCGCGCTTCTCGCTGGTCAGCGGCCAGTTGCCCTCGCGCATCGGTGGTTACGACAACGCCGCGGACCTTGCGGCCGACGTGCCGACCTATGCCCACTACCTGCGCGCCCTGGGCTACCACACGGCCTTGTCCGGCAAGATGCATTTCTGCGGCCCCGACCAGTTGCACGGCTACGAGCAGCGACTGACCAGCGACATCTATCCGGCCGACTATGGGTGGGCAGTGAACTGGGACCAGCCCGATATGCGGGCAAGCTGGTACCACAATATGTCGTCGGTATTGCAAGCCGGCCCTTGCGTGCGCTCGAACCAGCTCGATTTCGACGAGGAGGTGGTGTTCAAGGCAAGCCAATACCTGTTCGACCATGTGCGCAACAAGCCGCAGCAGCCCTTCTGTCTGACGGTGTCGATGACACATCCGCACGACCCGTACACGATTCCCGCGGAATTCTGGGACCTGTACGACGGCGTCGACATTGCGCTACCGACGGTGGAGATCGACCAGTCCGCGCAGGATCCACATTCGAAGCGCATCCTCGAAGTGATCGACCTGTGGGGCAAGACCATGCCAGCCGAAGCGATCCGGCGCGCGCGACGCGCCTATTTCGGCGCCTGCAGCTATATCGACAGCAACATCGGCAAGCTGATGAAGGCGCTGACCGACTGCGGCCTGCACGACAACACCATCGTCGTGTTCTCGGGCGACCATGGCGACATGCTGGGCGAGCGCGGTCTATGGTACAAGATGCATTGGTTCGAGGCGTCGGCACGGGTGCCAATGGTGGTGTCTGCGCCGGGTCGGATCCAGCCGGCCAGGGTGGCCGCGTCGGTGTCGACGATCGACCTGTTGCCGACCTTCGTCGAGTTGGCGGGCGGCACGCTGGACCCGCTGTTGCCGATCGACGGACGCTCGCTGATGCCCCATCTGCAAGGCAGCACCGGCCATGACGAGGTGATTGGCGAATACATGGCCGAGGGCTCGCGCGAGACGGTCGTGATGATTCGCCGTGGTCGCTACAAGTTCATCTTTGCGCGCCAGGACCCCCACCTGCTGTACGACATGTTGGCCGATCCACGCGAGCTGCACAACCTGGCACAGGATCCGAAACACCAGGCGCGGGTCGCCGACTTCGTTGATGAAGTACACCGGCGCTGGGACCTGCCCCGGCTCGACGCCAAGGTGCTGGCCAGCCAGCGCCGGCGGCGAATGGTTTATGAAGCCCTGCAACACGGTCAGCTCAAGAGCTGGGATCACCAGCCCCTGGTCGACGCCAGCGCGCAATACATGCGCAACCATATCGACCTGGACGACCTGGAGCGGCGGGCGCGGTTTCCGACGCCTTGACACCCGTGCGGCAAATTCAGGCTGGTACCAGCAGATCGCGTGACGGGCCGGCGTCCCGCCGCGCCGTCCCCCCAATGGGCGACGCCGATCGCATCGTCCCCCTTCGGATGGAATACATACCCCGCGCCGCCGCCTAGGATCAAGCCGCCCACACGACCGGCTGCCGACACCGCGGCGACGCGGCCAGGCCAGCTGGCGTGGTGGGTGCAGAGGCCCAATTCCGGGTCCCCGCATTGCACTGTCACATCAAGGAGTCACCATGAAAAAAGTTCTCTCGCTGCTGGCTGTCGGTATTGCACTCTCGTGCAGCATTGCCCAGGCCGAGGAGAAGGCCAAGTCCCCCCAGCAGAACAAGATGGCCATGTGCAACAAGCAGGCAGTCGGCAAGACCGGCGACGAGCGCAAGGGATTCATGAAAACCTGTCTGAGCGCCAAGAAAGACGCAAAGCAGACCAAGTTGTAACCACTGTCTTCGACAACCCGGGTGGCGCACGGAGCCGCCCGGCGTGACGGTGCCCGTGCACCGTGAATACCGTGCCTGCCGTCCATCCATAAGACCGAGTTAAGTTCCCGCGCTTCCAATAGACGCCACGGAGTCGCACCCTGTCGCCGACGGAGCGACCAGCAACTTGACCGAACCGAATGGAGAACAGCCCATGAACGCACGTTTGGACATCACAGGCGCAGGCCTGCCACAAGAGCTGAATCGCCAGGCTTTCGACAGCCTGCGCCAGCATTTGCAGACACGCATCATCGGCCAGCCGCATCTGGTCGACAGCCTGTTGATCGCGCTGCTGGCCGACGGCCACTTGATGGTGGAAGGCGCGCCGGGCCTGGCCAAGACAACCGCAATCAAGGAACTCGCCGCGGTGCTGCAGGGCGATTTCCGCCGTATCCAATTCACACCCGATCTGCTGCCGGGCGACCTCACCGGCACCGACGTCTATCGCCCGACCAGTGGTGAGTTTCAGTTCCAGCCGGGCCCGCTATTCCACAACCTGATCCTGGCCGACGAGATCAACCGTGCGCCGGCCAAGGTGCAGTCGGCACTGCTTGAGGCCATGGGTGAACAACAAGTCACGGTCGGGCGCCAGACCTACACCTTGCCCAGCCCCTTCATGGTCATGGCGACGCAGAACCCGATCGAACACGAAGGCACCTATCCGCTGCCAGAGGCGCAACTGGACCGCTTCCTGCTATATGTCCGCATCGGCCATCCCGACCTGCAGGCCGAACGGGCGATTCTGAAACTGGCACGCCGGCAGGCGTTCACCACCCCACACACACCGTCGCCGAAGGTCAGCAAAGAGCAGATCTTCGCCGCGCGTCGTGAGGTGCTGGACATGCACATGAGCGAAGCGGTCGAGGAATACATCGTGCAGTTGGTGCTGGCAAGCCGCGACGCGTCGTGCTACGACGAACGCCTGGCACGGCTGATCCAGTTCGGCGCCAGCCCGCGCGCGACGATTGCGCTCGACCGCTGTGCCCGCGCCCGTGCCTGGCTGGACGGCAAGAACTACGTGGCGCCGGAAGATGTGCAGACCGTCGCCCCCGACGTCTTGCGCCATCGCATCCTCATCACGTTCGAAGCCGAGGCCGAGGGCGTGACCACCGACGCCATCGTCAACGACCTTCTGCGGCTGGTGCCGGTGGCCTGAAATGCGCACGATCAATCGCTGGTTCAGTCGCGGGCCCTCCGGCACCGCGAAAGATCAGGCAAAGGCAGACCCGCAGGCGGACGCCACCGACCGGGTTCTCAACGCCGGCACCTGGGCCACACAGAAGGACCTGATCGCTCTGAAGAAACATGCGGGCACGTTCGCGTTGAAGCAGGCGGGCTCGGCACGGGCACGCCTGGCCGGCAACCATCTGTCGCGCTTTCGCGGTCGCGGCATGGACTACCAGGAGTCGCGCGCCTACCAGGCCGGAGACGATGTGCGCAGCATGGACTGGCGTGTTACCGCACGCACGGGAGATCCGCACGTCAAGCTCTACCAGGAAGAGCACGAGCGTCCGATCGTGCTGTTTCTCGACCTCAATCCCGGCATGTTCTTCGGCAGCCGTCACATGCTCAAATCGGTCGTCGCAGCGCGCGCGGCGGCCGTCATCGCATGGGCAGCCGCAGACCGTGGCGACCGCGTCGGCGCCATGCTGTTCAATGGCGGCCACTGCGATCTGCAACCGCGTGGCGGAAAGCACGGGGTGCTGCAACTGATTCGACAACTGGTCGCGCACACCGACCCGCGCGACGGCATGTTGGCCCAGCCCGTCCCCGGCGACCTGAATGCGGCACTGATCCGCCTGCGGCGCGTCAGCCGCCCCGGCAGCCTCGTGGTGTTGCTGGGCGACTTCTACGGCATCGACGCGGATACCGGAAGCCACTTGCAGCGTCTGCGCCAGCACTGCGATATCGTCGGTGTGCAGATCATCGATCCGCTGGAGCTGACACCGCCCCGGGCCGGCCGGTACCCGATAGCGATCGGCCACGCGCAGGGCGTGCTCGACACCCGCTCGGGCGCCGCACGCCACGCCTATCAGGACTATTTCAGCCAACACCATCTGGCCGTGGCCGCAATCATGTGCAGCCATGCGATTCCCTTGCTGCGCCTAGCCACCGACGACGACATCGTCGCCGTGTTGCGCCGCTACTTCGCGGCAGACATCGCGCCGCCACATGCCAGCAGGAGCGCATCATGAGCCGCCGGGCCGCTCCCAAGGCGAATACCGCAGTGCGCAGCTCGGAGGATCGTCAATTCAGCCGCCGGGCCGTTCCCAAGGCGAATGCCGCAGTGCGTTGCACGGAGGCTCGGCAATGAACCCGCATGCTGCGCAGGCGCTGCAATTGCGCGACATCCATCTGCCCGGCGCGCCGGCGTTCTGGCCGCCGGCACCAGGATGGTGGCTGCTCGGTACGCTGCTGCTGGCGTTGCTGGCATGGGCCGGCATCGCTGCGCTGAAGCGCCACCGCATTCGTCAGGAACGCCAACTTGTGCGCGATGCACTGGCCCGCATCGAAGCCGGCCTGGCGCAGGATGACGGCGCGGCCGCGTTTGCCGATCTGTCGGTGCTGCTTCGCCGCCATGCGCTTTCGCGTTACCCACGCGCGCAGGTCGCCGGGCTCACCGGCCGGGCCTGGTTGCAGTTCCTTGACCAGGCGGGCGGCGCCAGCGGCTTCGCCGACGGTCCGGGGCGCGTCCTCGCCACTGCGCCATACCAGCGGGTCGCACCGGCAGACCTCGACCCAACTGCGCTGCTGGCCCTGGTAGGGCAATGGCTGGAACACGAAGGACCCCGCCCGCAGTCCGCCCTTCGCAAGGCGTATCGCAGATTGCGCGGCTCGGAGCTCACGCCATGAGACGCCGGGCCGCTCCCAAGGCGAATTCCGTAGCGCACAGCGCGAAGGATCGTCTGATTTACCGCCGGGCCGCTCCCAAGGCGAATTCCGTAGCGCACAGCGCGAAGGATCGTCTGA
>JBDTMH010000214.1:0-7765 GCA_039934375.1 Burkholderiaceae bacterium
CTGCAGGTCACCTGGCTCGAGTCGCAGCGTGCGGATCAGCGCCGGATCGCCGTCGGGCCGGTCCTGCGTGAAATACGCGTTGGTACGGTTGAAATTGCGATGCCCGTGTACCGCAACACGGTCGCATTCTGTTACCAGCGCTTCGACGGTTTTGGGACGAACGAAGCCTTTGAGCACCGCGCAACCATCGCGCTGCAAGTCCTCACGCAGGCTGGTGATCACACTGTCGCGTGCCTCGCCCGGGTCGGCGACTGGGTGGCGATCCAGGTCCAGGATTTCACGGACATCAACGTTCAAGGGGTCTCTCCATTCGCCGCGCTCGGTGGCCAACCAGGGCAGCGCCGCGTAACCAGATGCGGAGGGAGTATAGGGACTTTTCGGCGCGCTGTGCGCAGTCCCCACCGCGCCCTGCCAAGGCCACGCCATGACATGCCGCCAGCCATTGCATCGCCGGCATCCAGGCAGCGACGCCACGGCAAATGCTGTGTCGTCAGCTCGGCAGTTGGCGCCGAAAGTGTCGGTCCCGGGAGGGAATCAGCGGCGCGTCAAGAACCAAGTACCTGACAGTTGCCGGCGGCGCTGACGATGTGACGCACCTGTTCCACCAGGTTCCCGAATACCCGGTTGGCCAAGGATTCGCCTTCTTCACGGCCGATGATGATGCGGTCGCAGCCCAGTTGTTGCGCCTGCAATGCGATCGCAGCGGCGTTGCGGCCGATCACCACGCGCGTGACGCAAGGGATGCCGGCTGCCGCGAAAAGTGCAAGCGCCGGTGCCAGTTCCTCGCGGGCGGCGCTGTTCTGGATGTCATGCAATTCGGCGGCGTCAAAGAACATGGCCACATGGCCTGTGACGCCCGGTTGCACGTTCAGCAGGTAGATGTCTACCGGCTCCTGGCGGTAGATCGCAATGGCCTGCGCCACTGCCGACATCATCCGTGCAGGACTGTGACCGTCGATGGAAACAAGCAGCTTTCGCATAAAGTCGCAGCGCTCAGTCTGCTGCCTGTGCCACAACTTCGGCGGGAGGCGCGAGCGAACGGGAACGGCCCTCGAGCCATTTGCCGATGCCAACGACGAACAGCGCACCGGCAACGGGAGCCAGCGTGTGCAGGTAGTCATGGTGTGCGACCCAGTCAGTGATCGCCGGATCGCCGATCGCCATTTCACCCGCCACCCAGCCCAGCAGGCCGGCGCCGACGACGATGATGATCGGAAATCGGTCCATCAACTTGAGGATCAGCGTGCTGCCGTAGATGATCAGCGGAATACTGATCACCAGGCCCACCACCAGCAGCAATACGTCGCCCTTGGCGGCCGCGGCCACGCCGATGACGTTGTCCAGGCTCATCACCAGGTCGGCAACGATGATGGTCTTGACCGCGGCGGCCAGATTGGAGTGGCTGGCCAACTCGGCTTCGCCGCCGTCGTCCTTGAGCAGGCCGATGCCGATCCACAGCAGCAATGCGGCGCCGACCAGCTTGAGGTAAGGCTGACTCAGCAGATATACCGCAAAGAAGGTCAGCACGATGCGCAGTCCGATCGCGCCCACGCTACCGAACAGGATGGCGCGCTTTTGCTGCTGCGGTGGCAGTGAGCGCGAGGCCAGCGCGATCACAACCGCGTTGTCACCGCTGAGCACGATGTTGATCAGGATGATCTGGGACAGGGCGAGCCAGAATTCTGGCGTCAGGATGGCGGACATGCAGGCGGTCTCCTCGACGAATGGGACGAAACCACGAACGCGGCTCCTGTCTGCATCGAGAATAGGCTGGTCAGCTTACGACGCTCTGCCGCTTTGCTTTCAACAGCTTGTCAGTCTGCTTTCAACAGGCTTACAGGTCGCCATGGGGGGCTTGGGCGGCCAGCGGGAAGAACACGCTGAAAGTGTTGCCGATGCCGTCGACATCTTCCTCCAGCGTGATACGTGCCTGATGCAGCGCGGCGATCTCACTGACGATCGCCAGGCCCAGGCCGCTGCCGTCTGCATGACTGCCAAGCAGGCGATGAAAGCGCTCGAAGATGCGCTGACGCTCTTCGATCGGTATCTTCTGGCTGTCGTCACTGACCGAGAGCACGGCTTCGCCTGCGACGGCCATGCCGACAGCGACCGTGACCCGGCCGCTGTGGCGGCTGTATCGCACGGCATTGTCGACGAGGTTGTTCAGCAATTCGCGCAACCGATCCGGCTCACCGCGGATCAGCACCGCGTCGGGACCGGCTTCGAACCCCAGATCGATGTCGCGCTTGAGCGCCTCGGGTACCCAGCGCATGGCCACGTCGACTGCCAACGCGTTCAGGTCGATCGGCTGCAATTCGATCGCCTGTGCTGCGCCGGGTTCGTTGCGCGCCAGCGCCAGCAACTGGGCCACCAGTCGCGACATACGGTCTGCGCTCAGGTACAGCTGGGCCAGGCAATGTTGCACCCGCGCCGCGTCGCTTTCGCGCAGCGCGATCTCGATCTGTGCCTTGAGCCCGCTGACGGGCGTCTTGAGTTGGTGCGCGGCGTCGGCGATGAACCGGTTCTGGAAGTCCAGCGTGGCGCCCAGGCGCTGCATCAGTTCGTTGACTTCGTCGACCAGGGGGCGGACCTCGCCGGGCACGTCGCGCACGTCGATCGGACTCAGATCCAGGTGCGAGCGACTCGAGACCGCGGCTTGCAACCGCTTGAGTGGCAACAGGCCGCGCGAGACACCGAAATACACCACCGCACCGGCCAGCATGATCAGCAGCAGCTGGGGTATGAACACGCTGGCCAGAATCTCCCACACCAGGCGACTGCGCTTGTTCAGCGTCTCCGCCACCTGCACCTGCACCAGGTCGTTGGCCGCGGCGCCCTCAAGCGGCATCCACGTGGCCACGACCCGCACCGGTTGGTCCTGCATCGTGGCCTCGTAGAAGACGGTCTTGCCCATGGCCGGAACGCCTCCCGCCGGTGCCGGCAGGTCCGGATCGCCGCCGATGAAGCCACCGCCGACGGCAGACACCTTGTAGCGGGCCACGTCGTCCTGATCGGTCAGCAACACCCGTTCGACCGCCGGCGAAATGTCGAGTTTGGGGCCGCCGCCGCTCGGCCGGACATGGAGCACGACCTCGCGTGCGATCTCCTGGAGCGCGCGGTCATGCGCCAGGTTCGAAAAGCGCAGCGCGATCCAGTACGACGCGGCAGTATCGAGTACCAGCAAGGCCATCAGCGGGCCCATCAGCCAGACCAGCAGCTTGTGCTGCAGGCGCGGCTCAGCCGGGGCCACCTTCGCGCTCCATCAGGTAGCCCATGCCGCGCACGGTGCGAATGTCGCATCCCATGGGCTCGAGCTTCTTGCGAATGCGGTGCACGTAGACCTCGATGGCATTGGCGCCAACCTCGTCGCCCCAGCCATACAGGTGGTTGACCATGTGCTCTTTGCTGACCACCCGGCCTTCGCGCATCAGCAGCAACTCCAGCACGGCGAATTCGCGCGCCGAGAGTTCCACCGGCGTCTCATCGCAATACAGCCGCCGCCCGACGGTGTCCAGGCGCAGCCGTCCGTGCACAAGATATGGCGTGGTGTTGGTGCTGCCGCGGCGCAGCAGCGCGCGCACCCGGGCCTCGAGTTCGGGCAGATCGAACGGTTTGGCCAGGTAGTCGTCGGCGCCCAGGTCCAGCCCGCGCACCCGGTCGGCCAGCGTGTCGAAGGCGGTCAGCATCAGCACCGGTACCCGAGACTTGCGTGCGCGCAGCCGACGCAGCACGTCCAGTCCGCTCAGGCCGGGCAGGCCGATGTCCAGTATGGCCAGGTCGTAGATCTCCAGGGCCAGTGCGTTGTCGGCCTGTTCGCCGTCACCGACGACATCGACCGCATAGGCGCTTTGCATCAGCGCCCGACCCAAGGCATCGGCCAGCACCTTGTCGTCTTCAACCAGCAGGATTCGCATATGGGCCGATCAGGACAGGCTGCCCGGTGGTGTCACAGCACGGTCCGGTGCCCGACCCAGGAAGGTGGTCGCTTCCGGCCGGCCGTCCAGGCGCAGGGACGCCGTGGCTTCGGGAGATTCGGCTAGCAGCTTGCCGCGCCGAAACACCTTGAGACGGGTCGCTCGCAGGCGGATCGCCTCGATCGGATCGCGCGCCTGCAGCAGCACGAAGTCGGCGTTGCAACCCGGCTGCAGGCCATAGCCGTCGAGCTGAAGGATCTTCGCCGGATTGACGGTAACGGCGTCGAAACACTGGCGCATCGCCGACTGGCTGGTCATCTGGGCCACATGCAAGCCCATGGAGGCCACTTCCAGCATGTCGCCACTCCCCAGCGAATACCAGGGATCCATGACACAGTCCTGGCCAAAGGCAACGGTCATGCCGGCAGCCATCAGTTCCGGCACCCGGGTCATGCCGCGGCGTTTGGGATAGGTGTCGTGCCGACCCTGCAACGTGATATTGATCAGCGGGTTGCTGATGACATTCAGCTGTGCCTGAGCCATCAACGGCAGCAATTTGGATACGTAGTAGTTGTCCATCGAATGCATCGAGGTCAGGTGCGAACCGGTGACCCGTCCCTGCAGGCCCAGACGCTGAGTTTCAAAGGCCAGCGTCTCGACATGGCGCGACAGCGGATCGTCAGACTCATCGCAATGCATGTCGACCAGCTTGCCGCGACGTGCCGCGAGCTCGCACAACACACGCACGCTTTCCCCGCCTTGGGCCATCGTGCGTTCGAAATGCGGGATGCCGCCGACCACGTCCACGCCCAGATCCAGCGCCCGCTCCAGGTTCGACAGTCCACCGGCGCACCGCAGCACGCCGTCCTGCGGGAACGCGACCAGTTGCAAGTCCAGATACGGCGCGACACGCTTCTTCACGTCGAGCAGCGCTTCCACCGCCAACATCGATGAATCACTGGTGTCCACATGCGAGCGGATCGCCAGCAGACCGCGTGCAACCGCCCAGTCGCAATACGCCAGCGCGCGTTCGACTACGGCATCGTGGATCAGCGTGGGCTTGAGCTCGCCCCACAAGGCGATGCCTTCGAGCAGCGTGCCACTGGCGTTGACGCGCGGCATGCCATAGCTGAGCGTGGCATCCATGTGGAAATGCGCGTCGACGAACGGCGGGCTGACCAGCAGGCCCCGGGCGTCGAAGGTCTCGCGCGCCGGAGCGTCGATGACAGGCGCGACTTCAACAATACGCCCGTCCAGCACGGCGATCGCCATCGGGCAGCGGCCGTCGGGCAAGGCGGCGTTGTGAACCAGCAGGTCGAGCATGGCGGTTTCTCCAGGAATGGGGACGGCGGGTCGTGACGCCGGCCCCATTGTCGCCCGCCGCCAGCGGGTGTCGCGGCTGGCAGGCGGCCCTCATGCCAGGCATCGTCGGCAAATTATGATGCGGCTTCGGGGACCGGTGCGCAGCCTACGGCGCTTCGGTGTTTCCCATTCACGCTGGGGGCTGCGACAAGTCACATGCAAGTACTGTTCGTGCACGGGATGGGGCGATCCCCGTTGTCGGGCTGGCCTATGCTCAGTCGCCTGCAACGCGCGGGCCTGAAGACTTGCACCTTCGGCTACTGCGTCAGCGTGGCCGACTTTGCAACGATTCGGCACCGCCTTGTGCGACGGATCGCGCAGCTTGCGGCGCAGGGTGACTATGTGCTGGTGGGCCACTCGCTGGGCGGTGTGCTGCTACGCGCCGCGTTGCATGCGCTGCCAGGCACGGTCGCGGCGCCGCGCCATCTCTATCTGCTGGGGTCGCCGATGCATGCGTCACGATTGGCGCAGCGCCTGCAAGGTCATCTGGTCTACCGCGCCATGACCGGGGATTGTGGTCAGTTACTTGCGTCGCAGACCCGCATGGACGGTATCGGCCCAGTGGCAGTCGCGACGACCTGCATCGTCGGCACCAAGGGCATTGCGCTGACCGGTGGTCCATTTGGCGCCGAGCCGAACGACGGTGTGGTCGGGTTGTCAGAAGTCAGCGCGGACTGGGTGGGCGAGCAGATCTGCGTGCCGGTGCTTCACAGCTGGTTGCCTTCGAGTTGGCTGGTGTCGGATATTCTGCTGCAATGTCTGCGGCGACATCAAGACTTGCCCGCCGTATCATCCGCGGCGCCCGGCGATGGCGATTTGCCTTGATTGTTGCTGGCGGCCTGGCGGTTAGTGCCCTGGGACGAACACGGAGCGCTGTGTTTCGGTGGGTTGGGCGATGGCGGGTCACCACAGGGCGGAGTCGCGCATGCCCAGCATGCGTCGCCGTTGGCGCTTGCGCAGCCAGTGTCCGACCATCCAGCCGAGCAACACAACACCCAGGCCGGAGCCGACCACAACGGCATCCGAGGCCCAAGCCAGGCTCACATCGGTATCCCATACCACCGCTGCCACCAGCGCGGCGACAAGGAGCATCAGTCCAGCTACAAGTCTCATCCCTGAATGTGTTTTAGAAGTTTATTGAAGCTTCATCATAGTGGAAGCTTCCGAGACGCGCCGTCGGGCCGATAGTGGCGGCAACCTGGCTTGCGCAATCGCCGCCAAAATCACCGAAAGCCCCGCCAGAAAGGGATCTGCGCGGTCTTAATTCCACACGCTGTAGAGCCAGCCGCAGATGCCGATGCCGATGGCCCAAAGCAGCCAGGTCTGCGACACGGCATAGGGATAAAGCATCAGTGCCAGTCCACCCCAGGTCAGCGCCGGCTGTGCGGTCTTTCGGCCGCGGCGGTACGCGACATAGCCGGCGATGCCGAACACGATCGCCCCGAGCAGATACGCCGGGCCCGGCAATACCAGACCCATGGCTTTGAGTTGCTGCAGTTCGTTCATGTCATCGCGCGCGTGTGCGACGGGCACAAGCCCCGGCAGCATGCGCCGCCGGGGTCCGGAAATCCTGCCAACAGGCCTGTCAGCAGAGTCTTTGCGCGATCACTTCATCTTGCTGGCTTCGTCCCATACGGCATGGGTCCAGCCGGCTTTGCCCGGGTCCTTCTTGATCACCGGCGAGCTGCCGCTGGACAGCAGGACCTTGACAGTACGCTCGTATGCGGCCGGATCCAGATAACCGATCTTGGGCGTGTTGGCGTTGGTGATCAGCTTGGCGACGTTCTCCATCTGGCGCTTCTGTACCTTCTCGTTGGCGCTGCCCGAGGTGTCGGCAGCAACGACGATCTTGGCTGCGCCGGCCGGATCCTTGACCGCATCGTTCCAGCCCTTGAACGAGGCTTTGAGGAACTTGGCCATGCGCTTGACGAATGCCGGATCCTTCAGGTTGGATTCCAGCACATACAGGCCGTCTTCGAGCGAAGCCACGCCCTGGTCCTCATAGAAGAAGGTGACCAGGTCGCTCTCCTTGACACCGGCGTCGATGAGCTGCCAGTACTCGTTGTAGATCATGGTCGAGATACAGGCGGCCTGGTTCTGCAGCAGCGGGTCGACGTTGAAGCCCTGCTTCATGATCTTGATATCGGTATCGGTCTTGAGGCCGAGCTTGGCCATCCAGTTCAGGAACGGATATTCGTTGCCGCCGAACCAGACACCCAGGGTTTTGCCCTTGAGGTCTTTCGGGCTGTTCACGCCGCTGGACTTCTTGCAGGTCAGCATCAGGCCCGAGCGGTTGAACACCTGGGCGATATTGACCAGCGGCACCCCGGCCTCACGCGCAGCCAGTGCATCGGGCATCCAGTTGACCACGACGTCGGCTCCCTTGCCGGCGATGACCTGCACCGGCGAAATGTCGGGGCCACCGGGCTTGATTGTCACGTCCAGGCCCTCGGCCTTGTAATAACCCTTGGCCTGGGCAACGTAATAAC
>JBDTMH010000215.1:0-7619 GCA_039934375.1 Burkholderiaceae bacterium
ATCATGCGGGCCGAGGACGTGGGCTGGACGGCCAACAAGATCGTGCTGGGAAAACTCAGCGGCCGTAACGCGTTCAAGCAGCGCTTGATTGAACTCGGCGTGGAACTCGAGAGCGAGGCCGACATCAACACCGCCTTTGCCCGCTTCAAGGAACTGGCCGACCGCAAGAGTGACATCTTTGACGAGGACATCCTGGCGCTGGTCAGTGATGAAAGCGTGACGCACGACAACGAGCAATATGGATTCGTGTCTTTGTCGCAGCAGAGTGAAACCGGCGAGCGGCCGCATGCGTCGATCGTGTTCACGGTGGCAGGCAAGGAGTTCACCGGCACCTCGGAGGGCAATGGACCGGTCGATGCGTCGCTCAAGGCAATCGAATCGCATATCCATAGCGGTGCCGAAATGGTGTTGTATTCCGTCAACGCCATCAGCGGCTCCACCGAAAGCCAGGGCGAGGTAACGGTGCGATTGCAGAGCAGTGGCAGGGTGGTCAACGGCGTGGGCGCTGATCCGGACATCGTCGTCGCATCGGCCAAGGCATACTTGAGTGCGCTCAACAAGTTGCACAGCAAAGCTGAAAAAGTGCCTGCACAAGGCTGGGTTAACCCCTGATTTGTAAGCCAGCTTTAAATAAGTGCCGCAAGTAGTTGATCTTGCGGTACTTTCCTTATTACACTCAACAACAACCCCGGTCGTGTCAACCGCAGTGACGCGGATTCCGTTGGGTTATCGAGGTAATCACATGAATCAACTTGCGCGCCTGCTGGTGCTTTTTTCGGTTTCAATGGCTTTGTGGGTTCCTGCGTCCCACGCCGCGACCAGCAAGACGTCGGTCGCCAATAGTGCCAAAGCTACCAAGACCGTCAAAAAAGTGGCAGTGCACAAGCGGGTGAAAAGCAAACGTCCGGTTGCGTCGGCCGCGCGCAAGACAGTCACCTTTGTACCCCGGGTGCCCGCGCCGCAGTCGTATGGCGAGATTGCCGGCCTGCACCAGAAGAGTGACGCACTCGACCTCAAGTCCAGCGTGGCCTTTGTGATCGATCAGGACACCCGCGAGGTGCTGTTGCGCAAGAACGACAAGGCGGTATTGCCGATCGCCTCGCTGACCAAGCTGATGACCGGCCTGATCATCAACGATGCGAACCTGCCGACGGACGAGTTGATCACCATCACCCAGGACGATGTCGATACCGAGAAGGGCAGCAGTTCACGACTGCGGGTCGGAACCGTGCTGAGCCGCGGTGAACTGATGCACCTGGCACTGATGTCGAGCGAGAACCGTGCCGCCCACGCGCTGGGGCGCAGTTTCCCGGGCGGGCTGGAGGTGTTCGTGGCCCGCATGAACGAGAAGGCCCACGAATTACAGATGAACGACACGCGGTACGTCGAACCGACCGGGCTTTCGAGCAAGAATCAGTCGAGTGCGCAGGACCTGGCCAAACTGGTCAACGTGGCCCATTCCGAGGCTACCTTGCGCGAGTTGTCGACCTCGCCCAACTACGAGGTGTCGGTCGGGGACCGCACGCTGCAGTACCGCAATACCAACCGGCTGGTGAACAATCCGCACTGGGACATCGGGCTGCAAAAGACCGGCTATATCTCCGAAGCCGGTCGCTGCCTGGTGATGCAGACCAAGATCGCGGGGCGCAATCTGATCATGGTGTTTCTCGATTCAGCGGGCAAGCTGAGCCGGCTCGGCGATGCTGAGCGGGTGCGCAAGTGGGTGGAGGCGCTGGCGCCGACGACAACCACGTTGCGCTAACGGCGAGGCGACCCGCCGCGCCGGAGCAACGGCATCCCCGCCGGCAACCGCGGTGCCCTACGCGTGGTAGCTGGCGCCCGGGTTGTACCCCAGCGTCTGCGAAATTTCTTGTGCGGTGGCCTGCAGCGGGCTCAGCCATGAATCTTCCAGCCGGCTTGCGGGCGCAGAGATCGACAGGCCTGCCACCAGTTTGCCCTGATCGTCGTAGATGCCGGCGGCCATGCAGCGCACACCCAGTTCCAGCTCTTCGTTGTCCTGTGCGTAATGGTACTGGCGCACCTTGGCCAACTCGCGCTCGAGTGCCGGCAACTGGGTGATGCTATTGCGGGTCTGCCCATGCAGCCCGGTGCGGCTGGCGTAGGTGCGCATGCGCTGCACGTCATCGTCGGCCAGGAACAGCTTGCCCACCGAGGTCAGGTGCAGCGGCGCGCGACCGCCGATGGCGCGTACCACCTGCATGCCCGAACGTTCGCTGAAAGCGCGTTCGACATAGACGATTTCGTCGCCCTGGCGCATGCTCAGATTAACCGGTTGCTGGATGCGCTTGTGCAATTCCCGCATCGGGCCCAGGGCCGCGTCGCGCACGCTCAGGCGGTCCTTGACGAGATTGCCCAGCTCCAGCAAGCGCATGCCCAGCCGGTAACTGCCTGGCTGCGGTCGCTCCACGTAACGGCCGATGGCCAGGTCATTGAGGATGCGATGCGCGGTCGAAGGATGCAAGCCGGTCTTCTCGCTGATGTCCTTGAGGGAAATTGCTTCTTCGCGAGAGGCGAGCACATCCATCAGCGCAAACATGCGTTCGATGACCTGGACCGCGGGTGTCGCAGGCAGGTCGCGGTCGTTTCTCTTCATGGTGGGTTCGTGGCCGCGGTACCTGCCAGCGCACGGTCGTCAGGCGATTGCCAGGCCCCATTGATCCGCAACTGCAGCGGCCGGAAGCGGGCTTTGTAGTTCATCTTTTCGCTCGCCGCAATCCAGTAGCCCAGGTACAGATAGGGCAGGCCCATGATGCGTGCCTGCTCGATCTGCCACAGCACGCAGTAGGTACCGTAACTGGCGTTGGCATCGGGCTCATAGAAAGTGTAGACCGCGGATATGCCGTCTTCGAGCACATCGAGGATGGATACCATGCGCAAGGCGCCGGGCGTGCCATCGTCGGTGGGTTCGCGGAACTCGATCAGGCGCGAGTTGACGCGGCTTTGCAGCAGGAACTGGGTGTATTGCTCGACGCTGTCATGGTCCATGCCGCCGCCGGCATGGCGCCCGTTCTGGTAGCGCAGGTAGAGCCGGTAATGCTCGGCCGAGAAACCGAGCTTGCTCACGCGTGCCTGCAGTTGGGCGTGCCGACGCCAGGCCCGGCGCTGGCTGCGGTCGGCCGCAAACGAGCCGACCAGCACCCGCAGTGGCGTGCAGGCATCGCAGCCGTCGCAATAGGGTCGGTAGGTGAACAGGCCGCTGCGCCGGAAACCCTGGCTGACCAGATCGGAGTAGGTCGTGTTGTTGATCAGGTGACTGGGCGTGGCGACTTGCGAGCGCGCCTGCTTGCCTGCCAGGTAGCTGCAGGGGTAGGGCGCAGTCGCATAGAACTGCAGAGTCTGAAGCGGTAGGTCCTTGAGGTGCGTCACTGGTTTGCGTCCCGTTCAGCCAGGAGTTGCTGCCAGTATAGAGGCTCGAAAATCCAGCGGGGTGCCGGTTGCGTGATGGCCTGGGCACAGTGCCGGACAAACCGCGAACGCGCAATTTCGCCCGCACCCAGGGAAGCCAGGTGGGCCGTGTTCTGCTGGCAGTCGATCAATACGATGCCATGGGCACGGCACAACGCCACCAGGGCTGCCAGCGCAATCTTGGACGCATCGCGCGCCAGCGCGAACATCGACTCGCCATACACTGCCTGGCCGATCGCCACGCAATAGAGCCCGCCGAGCAGTTCGCCATCGACCCAGGTTTCGACACTGTGCACATGGCCGGCGTCGTGCAGCGCCAGATAGGCCTGCTGCATCTGGGGCAGGATCCAGGTGCCACCCTCGGACGAACCTTTGCGCGGACTGCTGGCGCAGTGGCCAATGACGCGCGCAAATGCCGAATCGATGCGGATCTCGCAGTTCGGCGCGCGCGCGAAGTGGCGCAAGGTCTTGCGCAACGACGGGTGCAACCGGAAGTCGACGACCCGCAGCACCATGCGCGGATCGGTGCTCCACCACAGGATGGGCTGGCCTTCGCTGAACCACGGGAATATGCCATGGCGGTACGCCGACAACAGGCTGTCCACGTCGAGCGACCCGCCCGCGGCGAGCAGTCCGGGTGCGCCCGACGCGGAGTCCATGGCCTGCGCGACCGGTGGAAACGGCGCACCGGGCTCCAGCCAGGGTATCGTGGGTTCGTCGCGTGTCCGGTGCATTGCGCCAACTTTAGCCCATTCATTTATTGATCGCTGCGGCGACGCTGAGACGGGGATGGCGGGATAAGCAGCTAGAATACGGGCTCGTCGGGGCGTAGCGCAGCCTGGTAGCGCATCTGGTTTGGGACCAGAGGGTCGAAGGTTCGAATCCTTTCGCCCCGACCAATAGTTCTTCAATTAGATCAATAGGTTAGGGCGGCCTTCCGGGTTGTCGAGACTGCTCACCTTCTTACGGCGACCGATTTTTCTAACGCGCTGAGCATTTGACCCGGTTTGCATCGCCCTCTGGTGGCGCACGTAGGTGGTCGTCTGCGGCTGCGTCGAGTGCCCATCCATTTGATGGGCCTACACAATTCCCCGGTCCTCGTCCACGTCCGTACCGAACTGGCGCCCGTTATGAGGATGTGCCGGACAATCAGGCGCCAAAGCCGGAGTGACCAGGCGCTGGTATCCGCCATTTACAAAGCACCGGAGCCGGGACCCACGGGTGGCCACTACTTGCCGCCGGATCGCGCCATCGGGAAGCGTTTGATCGGGTCGTGGTCGGTGGGTGTCATCTTGAAGCGTACACCGGGCAGGTGCATATGTGCATCGGCGCCTTGATGTCAATGGTGTTCGACTGAATGAAGATGCTCCTCGGTGTCTTCCAATTTCGTTTCGGCCGACCCTTCGGCGTTGCTCTGTGTAGTTCATTGGCCTACAATCCGCGCGATGGATTTTGAATGGGATGAAGCGAAAAGCAACCAGTGCTTTGGGCAACGGGGCTTCGACTTTGCACATGTCGCACACACTTTTTTGGATTCGAATAGGGTGATTCGCGCCGATCGGCGGCATGAATACGGCGAAGAGCGGCTGCAGATGTTGGGCCAAGTTCAGGGGCGGGTATTCCATGTGGTGTTTACGATGCGTGGCATGGCCATCCGCATCATTTCGGCCCGAAAGGCCAATCTGCGCGAGGTGAATGACTATGAAAACGGTGCGTTTCAAACTTGACACTGCCGTCCCAAAGATGCCAGCCGGGCGAGTGAACGTGCGCAAACTTGAGGGCACGTCCGAGGCAGACCTCCAGGTGCAACAGAAGATCGATGATGCCGCAGCCGCCCAAGACTCGGCCCAGTTTGCGCAACGTGTTCGAAAGCGCCTTGGGTTGACACAACTGGAGTTCTCGCGCCGCATTGATGTGTCGCTCGACACGATACGCAACTGGGAGCAGGGCAAACGCAGCCCAACTGGAGCGGCCAGGGCCTTGCTCAGAGTGCTCGACAAGGCACCAGAAGCTTCATTGATGGCATTGGGGTGAGAGCGCAGAGGTGGCGCTGCACTGCTTCCAAGGTCTGGCGCCCGATGCGACTGATACTGCCGATCTGCTTGGTATCGATCCGTCCAAGGTATCGCGTAACAGGCGCGGCCATTTCCACGGTGTCAGCGAGGCCAAGCTTCTGGAGACGGTTGCCACGCTCGGGCTATGACGTCAAGATTTCGGTCGGACCAGTGAGCGGCAATGGCGGCAATATAGAGGCGCACATTGCTTGGCCGAAGTGATTCAGAAAATCTTCTAACGGTCCGAACGCACCAGACGGGAAATCTCCATGGAAGGCGACCACATCGGTTAGAAGAAATCGCTGCAAGTCATTGATTTGCAATATTTGCGCTGGTAGTTTGGGACCAGAGGGTCGAAGGTTCGAATCCTTTCGCCCCGACCAATATTCACAAGGGTTAGTCGGTTTGCGCCTGCTAACCCTTTCTGTTTCGCGCGAATTTTGCGCGACTTTTTTACGCGTCTTCCGACTCGGGTGGGCCATCCCACACGAGCCCGGAAACATCGCGTTTCAAAAACCTATTCCTGGACACGTGAGGCAGTGCGCGCAGGCAAGTCCACAAAGGTACCTGCGCCTTGCAGGCCAAGCGGGCTTTCCGCGGGCTCAGGTGTCGGGGGTCTGAACCAGGCACGCGCGCCAAAGAGGCCAGCTGACGGCGGCGCTGGCGAAGCCGCACAGTGCGCAGATCATGGTCGCCAGCGGAGCACCCAGCCATTCGGCGAGCCAGCCCACGGCGAGGAAGCCGAGCGGGGCCACGCCGATGCACATCGTGAGCAGTCCCATCGCCTCGTAGCGGCGATCCGGTGGCGCCGCGACATATGCAAGCGTGGACTGCATGATGGCAAAACCCGTCTGGGCGAATCCAAGCGCCAGCAGTGCAGCGCCCGTCACGATCGGATCGGCGCTCCAGGCGAACACCAGTTGCATCGCGAGAAAGAACATCAGGGAAGCGACATACACATGCCCGTTGCGAAATCTGCCTGCCAGCGTCGTCAGCGCGATCGCGCCGATCATTGAGCCGACGCCATCCATGCTCGCCAGCATGCCGATGCCCTCAGTGCTAAGCTGCAGACGCTCCTGCCCGATCACGGGCACCATGCTCAGGACCGGCCAGGCGAAGAGGTTGAACAGCATCGTGAGCCATAGGGTTGCCAGCAGGCGTGGGGAATCGCGTGCCGCCTGGAACCCTCCGATGAGCAAGGACCTGAGCGCGGTTTTGCGTGGCTCAATTGCCGCAGGCATGTCGGTCAGACCTGCCAGGGCGGCCAGCACCAGCACGTACAGGAGCGTTCCGCACAAGAACACTGCAGGCAAGCCTCCATGGGCGAGCAGCAACCCGCCCAAACCGGGCCCTGCCAGCCTGCATCCATTCACGGCAACTGCATCGAGCGACATGGCATGCGCCATGCGAGTCGGGCCGGAAATGTCTCCCATCAGGCTACGGCGCATCGACATATCGCCGGCCCACACGGTACCGTTGACGAAGCTGGCGGCGGCCAAGTGCCACACCTCGATTGCCCCCATCGACGAGACGACCAGCAAGGCCAGGGTCGTCCCGCACAGCGCCCCCTGTGAAACAAGCAGACAGGTGCGGCGCGAAAAACGGGCCGCCAGCGCGCCGAACGCGAGGCCGAACAACGCGAGCGGCAACATGCGCAGCATCATCAAGCTGGCGACCCAGAAGGCCGACTGTGTCTGCGTATAGGTGAAAACGCCAAAGGCAAGAATCTCCAGCCACCGTACGAACGACGCCAGCATGCCCACAGCCCAGAGACGACGGAACTGCCGGTCATGGTGAATGGGCAGCTTGATAGCTACGGCAGGGTCTTGCGGCGTGGGGTGGGACAAGTACTTGCGCTCAAGCCGCACAGGGCAGGTAGTAGCGTGGCAGTGGTGACAGTAGGCTGATTTTATCGAGCAAGTTCACTCGCCAGCCTGGCAGCCGCGGCCAGGTGCTGCAGAAACTTCAGCGGTGACATCACGATTGGTCGGCGGCAGATCAGACTCGCCGCCGGCGCATCCACGCCGCCGAATTGAAGAAGCTCGCCACCTCGCCACCCGGCGGCACCAGCGCATCGCAAGCCACACGGATGTCGTCAGGCAGCGCCATGTCGGCGACCGGCAAATGCCTGCTGCAGTT
>JBDTMH010000216.1:0-7614 GCA_039934375.1 Burkholderiaceae bacterium
GATTCGGATAGCGGCTCCCATCACACAGTGGTGGCTATGATCTTGCTTCGTGTTCACAGTGTCTGAATATGTACAATTCGTGCATCTTACAGTCAGACTGGGAAAACGCAACACCCATTCATCCACCCTTGTGCCATGAATCATCCCGTCTTGCCCCTTGCATCTGCCTCTGCCTCTGCCTCTGCCTTGATTCTGCCTGTGCCGGCGCTGCGCGGATGGGCCGTGTTGCGCCGGGGCTTTCGACCGCCGCCTCCCGCATCGACGAGTGCGAAATCACATTTCGTGATCGCCAATCCCGGACAGACCGGCTCAGCTGAATCGGTGCGCCGCAGGTCCCTGCCAATCCCAGCCTTGATGAAAGTTTCGCCTTGAATACCGTCGCCGTTCTGCTTTCTGCCTTCATTTTGTCGTTCGTGGCCCTGCTGGTGTTCGTCTGGTCGCAACGCCGGGGTTTGTTCGACCGTAGCAGCCGGGGTGCCGAGGTCATCTTTGCGCCCGACGAAATCGGCCGTATCGAAGAGCCCGCTGCCACCGGGTCGGCGCAAGGCGCGCTGCAAAGCAGCACGGATGCCGCACAAGGCGGCGCCACCGGCCACCAGGACAGCGCCGAAATCCGCGAACGCGCGCGCGCCGATGCCTCCACCGGTCCGGTGGTGTTCTTCTTCCTGTGTTGCGCCATGGTGTGGCTGCTGGTGGCCTCGGCGGCCGGGCTGACGGCATCGATCAAGCTGCACGAGCCCGACTGGCTGGTGCAGCAAGCATGGCTGAGCTTCGGGCGCATCCGCACCATCCATCTCAATGCGGTGGCCTACGGCTGGGCGCCGATGGCAGGGCTGGGGGTCGCCCTGTTCATCATCCCGAGGCTGCTCAAGACACCTTTGATGGGTGCACGCTACGCCTTTTTCGGCGCGGTGCTGTGGAATGCCGCGCTGATCGCCGGGCTGGGCAGCATCGGAGCAGGCATCAGCGACGGTCTGGAGTGGCTGGAGATTCCCTGGCAGATCGGCACCTTGTTCGCGCTCGGCGGCGCGCTGATCGCGCTGCCGCTGGTGTTCACGCTGGTCAACCGCAAGGTCAGTCACCTGTACGTGTCGGTGTGGTACATGGCTTGCGCGCTGTTCTGGCTGCCGGTGCTGTTCGTCGTCGCCAAGATCCCTGGCGTTCATGTCGGCGTCGAGCAGGCGACGATGAACTGGTGGTTCGGCCACAATGTGCTCGGCTTGTTCTACACGCCGCTGGCGCTGGCTTCGGTGTATTACTTCCTGCCCAAGGTCATCGGCCGGCCGATCCAGTCGTACAACCTGTCTTTGCTGGGCTTCTGGGGGTTGGCGTTCTTTTACGGGCAGGTCGGCGGCCATCACCTGATCGGCGGACCGGTTCCGGGCTGGATGATCACCTTGTCGATCGTGCAGAGCATGATGATGATCATTCCGGTGGCGGCTTTCACGGTCAATCAGTTCCAGACCCTGCACGGCCATCTGTCGGCGTTTCGGTATTCCCCAACCCTGCGTTTCATCGGCGTTGGCGGCCTGATGTACACCGCCAGTTCGGTGCAGGGTTCGTTCGAGGCGCTGCGCAGCGTCAACGTCGTCACCCACTTCACGCACTACACCGTGGCCCACGCGCACCTGGGCCTGTACGGCTTCGTCAGCATGGTGTTCTTTGGCGCGATCTACTTCGTGATGCCGCGCATCACCGCGCGCGAGTGGCCCTTCCCGTGGATGATCAGCGCGCACTTCTGGCTGGTCAGCCTGGGCATCGCGACGTATTTCATCAGCCTGACCATCGGTGGCTGGTTGCAGGGCGAGGCCATGCTCGACGCCGCCAAGCCGTTCATGGATTCGGTTGCGGTGACCTTGCCGTACCTGCAGTGGCGCAGCATTGGCGGCTCGCTGATGGTGCTCGGTCATCTGGTCTTCGCTGCACATTTTCTGCTGCTGGTGTTTGACCGCGGCCCGCAGCGTGACAAGCCGGCGCTGTTCCGCCACTTCTTCGGTCGGGAGGCCACGCCATGAACAACGAGGTCAAGCTGATCTCCGGCGCAATGGTCATGCTGGCGCTGTCGACCAGCGCGCTGGTGGTGCTGCCGTACCTGCAGGTGCGCGAGATCGAACCCACGCCCGGCCTCAAGCCCTATACCAGCGCACAGCTGCGCGGCCGGCAGGTGTACATCGCCAATGGCTGTGTCTATTGCCATTCGCAACAGCCGCGCGCCAAGGAATTTGCGCCCGACTTCAAACGCGGCTGGGGCCGCGCCACGGTTGCCGGCGACTACGTCTACGACAAGCCGCACCTGCTGGGCACGATGCGCACCGGCCCGGACCTGATGAACATCGGCGTGCGCCAGCCCAGCGAAGACTGGCACCTGGGCCACCTGTACCAGCCACGCGCCTATGTGCCGGGCAGCATCATGCCCGCCTACCCGTTCCTGTTCGAACTCAAGCCCAAGGCAGACAAGGAAGACCGCGTCATCAAGTTGCCTCCCGCTGCAACGCCGATCGGCCAGCAGGTGGTGGCGCGACCCGAAGCGCTGGACCTGGTGAAGTACCTGTTGTCGCTGGACCGCAGCTTCCCGGTGATTCCTGCCCCCGCGGCGTCTGGAGCCACGAAATGAGTGACGATCCCGAAATCCATGTCCAGCAACAGCGCGAAAACCCGGAGCCGCAGGAGGGCGCGAACCCGATGCCGTGGTTCGTGATCCTGCTGACTGCCGCCTTGTTCGTCTTCGGAATCATCTACATCGCCCGCACGTCCCTGGACAATCCGCCGACCTGGGGCGACGGCCGCAGTGTGGCTGAACTGCAAGGCGCAGCGCCGGCGGCGGCCGGCGCCACCGTGGATGGCGCTGCCGTGTTCGGTGCGCGTTGCATGGCCTGCCATCAGGCGACGGGCGCCGGGCTACCCGGCGTTTTCCCGCCGCTGGTCGGCTCGGAATGGGTCGCGGGCAAGGCCGAGACGCTGGCGGCCATCGTGCTGCATGGCATCAACGGACCTTTGACGGTCAAGGGCAGCAGCTACAGCGGCGCCATGCCGGCTTTCAAGGACCAGTTGGGCGACGCCGAGATTGCCGCGGTGCTGACGCACATCCGCAGCACCTGGGGCAACCAGGCCGAGGCGATCAGCGTTGACACTGTCGCGAGCGTGCGCAAGGAGACTGCGGCGCAGGCCGCGCCGTACCAGGGCGATGCCGATCTGGCGTCGATGAAGTAGCAGCAACATGTTGCCCGAGGCATCTCGCAAAACGCTGGCGCGCCGGCTGAGCGCGGCACTGTGTCTGGCGCTGGTCAGCGTGTTCGCCTGGGCTGCCTATCGGCAGACTGCCGGCTTCGACACCTGGACTTTCGAAGGCCGCCGCCAATTGCTGGTGGCCAACGGCGAACTGCGCGCTCCCACGGTGGCCATGAATCAGGCATTCGGCTACGCGGTGCTGCAGTGGCCGTCCGGGGCCGCAACGCCGGCGGCTTATCTGGTCGATTTCATCTACGTCCGCTGCCCCAGTGTGTGCCGCAGCCTGGGCAGCCAGTACCAGCAGATGCAGCGGCAGTTGCAGAACGACCCGGCATTGGCACGTGTGCAACTGGCGTCGATCTCCTTCGACGTGGCGCACGACGGCCGCGCCGAACTCCGGCAACTCGCCAGCAGCCTGGGTGCCGAGGCAACCCGCTGGAGCTTTGCCGTGCCGGCGAGCGACGGCGATGCATACAAGCTGCTGCGCGCGCTGGGCGTGGTGGCGATCGACGACGGGGCTGGCGGATTCGTGCACAACGGCGACATCCACCTGTTGGACCGCCAGGGCCGGCTGCGCGGGCTGTTTGCTGTCGACGAATGGACGCAGGCGCTGGCAGCCGCCGGCCGGTTGGCACAACAGGCACAAGTACAAGTACAAGTACAAGCGGCCGCACCATGACGCAGCGTGTTCACCTCAGCCGGCGCATGCTGCGCGGTCTCGTGGCCGCACTGCCGCTGTTGTTGCTGTGGACGGCGCTGCGCCATCTGGTCGAAGGCCGCATGTCGCTGCACATGCTGCTCGAATTTCCCGCGCTGTTCGCCGCCGGCTGGGCCGCGCAACGGCTGGGCCTGCGCGCAACGGGGCTGCACTGGGTTGACTGGCGCGGCTGGACCGGTGCCACGCTGGTCACCTTGGTCAGCATCAGCTGGATGCTGCCGTCGCTGCTCGATTTGTCGTTGCTGTCGCCAACCGTGGCCGCTGCCAAATACTTCAGCTGGTGGCTGGCCGGTTGGTGGCTGGCCGACAGCTGGCGCCGGCTGGACCCGGAAGTGCTGCTGTTTTGCATCGGCAACATTGCCTGGATGACAGCAACCGCCGGCATGCTCTACCTGGATGCGCCGCAGCGGCTGTGCGTCAATTACCTGCAGGACGACCAGCGTCATGCCGGCATCGGCCTGGTGCTGCTCGCGATCTTACTGGGTGTGCTGGCGATTCGCCGCGCCATGCGGCCCGTTGCCAGCACGACGGCGCAGCACACAACCGACGGACAATCGGTGCAACCCATTGCGCTACCAGAGGCTCGTTGATGATGAAAATCGCGTTGTTATCCGACCTGCATCTGTCGGTCCAGGCCATGGACGCACCAGCGACGGATGCCGACGTGGTGGTGCTTGCCGGTGACTTGCATCGCCCGGCCGGCGCCATCGAATGGGCACGGCAGTTCCAGCAACCGACCTTGTTCGTCGCCGGCAACCACGAGTTCTATGGCGGTGATCTGGTGACCACGATGCGCGAGTTGCGCGTCCATGCCCAAGTCACTGGCGTGCGCGTGCTCGAGCACGACGTCTGGGAACACCGTGGGGTGCGTTTCCTCGGCTGTACGCTGTGGTCCGACTACCGGCTGTTCGACTCGCCCGCACAGCGCGAACAGGGTCTGCAACAAGCTGGCGCAACGGTGCGCGATTTTTCGCGCATCCGCAGCGCGCCTGACTTCGACCAGAAGTTCACGCCGGCCATGTCGCAGTACCTGTTCGACCGCGCCGTGGTCTGGCTGGAGGGGCAATTCGCCATCGCGCACGCTGGGCCTACGGTGGTGATCACCCATTTCGCGCCGGCGCGCGGCAGCATTGCTGCGAAGTTCGCCGGCTCGCCGCTGAACGCGTGTTTCGTATCCGATCTGGAGCCGCAGATTCGCCGCTGGCAACCGGCGTTGTGGTTGCACGGCCACGTGCACGACAGTTTCGACTACCGCATCGGCAACACCCGCGTGGTCGCCAACCCGCGCGGTTATGCGCCCAAGGGCGTGGTCGAAAACAAGTCCTTCGATCCCCTGAAGACAATCGACGTGGCCTGAACGGCGAACGACCCACCGGACGATCAGCATGCAACCCCAGACACCAGGCGGCCCGACATTGGACAATGCGATCGTCGAGCACATCGCCGAAGCCGTGATCTATGCCAACCGCGAAGGCACCATCGAGCGCTGGAACACGGCCGCCGTGCAGATGTTCGGTTTCAGCGCCATCGAGGCGATCGGGCAAAGGCTGGACCTGATGATCCCCGAGCACTTGCGCGCCGCGCATTGGCGCGGCTTCGACGCGGCGATGAACAGCGGGGCGCTGCGCCTGAATGGTCGCGCCACGCTGACGCGCGGGTTGCACAAGTCAGGCCGCAAGCTGTATATCGAGATGAGCTTCGCGCTGGTGCGCGACGATGCTGCTGCGGTACGGGGTTCGGTGGCAGTGGCACGTGACGTGACGCAACGCATCGAGAGCGAGCAGGCAGCGCGTGTTGCTGCTGCAGCCGCCGGAAAATGACCTGATCGCGCTATGCTGGCGCGCGTGGAGCACGAATGGGGCGCCAGCGCGTATGACCGCGCGACCGGGGCAGCCGCCCCGCGCAAAGCTCTATTGAAGGCGAACCGGCAGGGAGGCGAAACCACTGGCGGGAAAAGTTGCTCGCTGCGGCAATTGGTCTGAGTCCAGCGTCATCTCGCGGGTGCCGGTCAAGAGCACCTGCATCAGCAGGCGCAGTTCGAGCCGCGCCAGCGGCGCCCCCGGGCAGACGTGCACGCCGGCACCGTACAGCAAATTGTTCGCGCGGTTGCGCTGCGGATCGAAGCTGTCTGGATCGCCAAACACGGTTTCATCGCGGTTGGCACTGGCCCAGATCAGCGTCAAACGCTCGCCCGCGGCGAGCTTGTGTGCGCCGATGTCGACGGGACAGGTGGTGACGCGACGGTTGGCGATCAGCGGTGGGTGGATGCGCAGGATTTCGTCAATCGCGGCCGGCAGGTCGCCGGGCTTCCGACGCAGTTCACTTTGCAGCGCGGAATGTGTGGCGAGGTAGTGCACGAGAATGCCAACGCTGGCGGCGATGGTGGCAAGTTCCCCGACCGTCCAGTTGCGCACGATGCTGACGATTTCCTCGTCGCTCAGTGCTCTGCCATGGATACGTTCGTGCAACAGCCGGCTGGTCACATCGTCAGGCGCCTGCTCGCCCGCATCGCGCCGCACGGTCAGTTGTTGCTTGATATGGCCATCGAATTCAACCGCGATCCGGGCCATGGCCGATCGGTCGCCCGCCCGTGTGGCATGGTGGTTCTTGTCAATCCATTGGCGCAATGGCTCATGCAGGTTCGCGGGCCAGCCCATGAAAGCGCACTGTATGCGCAGTGCGAACGGCTGCGCGAACCCGGCCATCAGTTCGAACGATTCTCCGCGCGGCAGACCGTCGACCAGCGCATCGGAGACTGCCAGGCACACGGGCTCGAACGCCGTCATGTGCTCAGAGGTGAAATAGCGCTCGATGATGTTTCGGTAATCCGTGTGTTCGGGCGGATCCATCGCATTGGGGATGGAGAGGTGGTTCGAGGCCGCGTTGCTGAACGTTTCGGGGTCCTCCAATACGCGCATCACATCCGCATGACGAAACAGCGACCACCACAGATAGTCACTATGCGCGACCGGACAGCGATTGCGCATTGCATCGTAGGCGGCAATCTGGTCGTCGAGGACCTCGTGGCTCCTGGGGTTCCAGTCGGATGGGCGGGTTGAATTCATCACGTTCCTCCATGTCTTCGTACTTGACGCGACGACTGTCATCGCGCCAGCGGATCGTTCGGCGCAATGCGTGAACCGCGAACCGCGCACCACGGCCTCCGGTCGCGTCGATAGCGCGCACTCTTGGACGATACGCGCATGGTGCGGGCGTGACCTTGACCCATGTCGTCTTCCTTGACGCAAAGGCCGATACGACATCTCAATTACCATGTCAGTGCGAACAGGACTTCGTGGATGTCACACCCGGGTACGGCAGTCACCCATCAACTTGAAAGTGGAGGCCTCCTTGAAACGCATTGACGACCTGAAGATCGGCTGCACGGCCAGCGGTGCGGCGCATGGGGACACGCAAATACCCGACATTGCCGAGAAGGTGCGCATGGTCAAGGAAGCGGGGGTGTTCGATTTCATCGACCGCTGTCCGCCGGACGACGAGTTCCGCGCGCTGCTGGCGGCCTGCGAGCGACACGACCTGCCGGTGTTATCCAGCGGCTGGTTTTATACGCTGGGCCGCGACGATGTCCTGTTCGAGCGCAACATCCACAAGGCGCGGCTGCTCGGTGCCGAAGTCCACAACGTGCAGGTCATGACGCACCATGCCGA
>JBDTMH010000217.1:0-7554 GCA_039934375.1 Burkholderiaceae bacterium
TGGCTGAATGCGCCTGCCAGGAACAGGCTCTCGGTCGGAAACACGGAGCAGTCTGGAGAATCGCACAGACGCATATTCGGTGCGCACCAAACGAAAACGGCACCCGAAGGTGCCGCTGTCGTCAGACGCCGGGTGGCGTCAGGAGCGAAGGTCCGCTGGAGATCAGGCCTTTTTGTAGGCGCTGGCCGTGGCCTTGATCGCGCGCTCGCTGACCGCGGTCATGTTGGCTTGCATCGTGTCGGCAGCCGATTTGGCGGATGCCTTGGCGGATTCGATTGCGTTCTGGCTGGCGGCCATCGTGTTCTTGAGGAAGGTCATAGAGGCTTCGCTGCCAGCCGGTGCGTTCTTGGCGATGCTTTCCACCAATGTCGTGAAGCCAGCCTGGCTTTCAGCAACCTTGGCTTCGAAGGCCTTGGTGAACTCAACGCCCGACTCGGATGCAATTGCGAACACATGGCGGCTGTAGGCCACCGATTTCTCGGCCATTGGCTGGAACATCGCTGCTTGCAGCGACATTGCTTCTTGCGGGGTCTTGGCGCCCAGCAAAGCTGTCAGGCTGCTGAAGGACTCGGACATCATGGCCTTGGACGCGGCGAGGTTCAACTCAACCAGCTTTTCGACGCTGGCAAAGGTGCTGCTGGTCATGTTTTCCAGGGCTTCGACGCCGGCCTTGCTGGTGGCGGCGAATTGTTCGGGGGTATAGGTCTTGGTCATGGCAATGTTCCTTTGAGGTTGTGTGGGCCGGACCGCATCAACCCCCTTCCGGGGATTTATGTTGCAGTGCAGCATAAGCGCATTGTAGGCACGCTTTGCCGGCAAAGGGGGGATTTCCCGCCCCTGAATTAGTGGCGTCGACCTAGGACGCTATCGTGCTTGAGAGTCGCCGGCTGCAAATCGGCAGCCTCCGAGATCGGCATTTGCACGGCCGGTGTCTTGCCGCAAGCGCTCTGGTAGCAAGGGCCGTGGCGCACTGGTGATCGGTGTCCGCGATGACCCGCTGGCGTGGACCTGCGATTTCGATAGTAGTATCGAGCCGGCGAGCGGAAGATGCGCCGTTTGACACCAGTGGTTGCGGGCGGTCCATGGCGCTCGCGGCTGACAAATCAACCGAGGATATTGACATGTACAAACGCATTCTGGTGAGCACCGATGGTTCCGAATTGTCCGCCAAGGCCGTGGACCATGCGATTGCGTTGGCCAAGGTGCATGGCGCGGAACTGGTCGCGCTCAAGGTGATCCATTTGCAGACCGACGAACACTGGGACGGCGCGCTGATCCACGACAGCGCCGGCAAAGCCGAGCAGGAAAAGCGCTGGGCGGCGGCGTCGCAGGCGATCGTCGATGGGGTCAAGACCGCGGCAAACGTGGCCGGCGTCCAGGTGCAGGCGTTGACCGAGAAGTCCAATTTCGTCGCCGATACCGTGATCGACGTGGCCAGGAAGACAGGTTGCGACCTGATCGTCATGGCTTCCCACGGTCGGCGTGGCCTGGCCCGGGTGCTGCTGGGCAGCGAAACCCAGCATGTGCTGACGCACTCGCACATTCCGGTGCTGGTACTGCGCTGAGTCGCAGTACCAGGCGTGCGGCAGCCGATACCGCGGCACATGCCACAGCCATTCGCCGTATGGTCCGTTTGATCGGGCTCAGGGCTTGTTGCCGGCAGCTGCCGGCGTCAAGCTCAGTGTGCTGAGTGTGTGCGCGGCAACATCGTCCTCGGCCAGCCATTGGCGCATGTAGTTGCCATCGACATAGGCCTGCGCCTGGTCGCGGTAGTGGGCATCGAACACCACGCCGCTTTGCCCGAGCGGGTTGATGCCCAATGCCTTCGTGGCGTCTGCAAAGTCGATCACGCGTCGGGTCGACGGGCCGTAGGTCACAGCCCAGGGCGCGGGGCCGATGCTGGTGCCCAGCGCGTTGGGCAACTCGCGCCCACCGGGAACCGCAAACGGCCCGACACTGAATAACTTGTCCAGCGGCGGCTGCTGGCCCAGTGGATGGTTGTGCGTCAGCGTGTGCGCATGCCCCCAGGACCATTGGACCAGGTCGTCACCAAAGGTGGCGTGCAAATGCGCCATCGTCGCGCGCCAGGCCTTTTGCATTGTGTCGCCGCGGCTCTCGACCCTATCCGCCGTGCTCCTGTCGTCCCACCACGGTGAGTGGGCGTCGGCGGCCAGCAACGGCAACGCATAGTCCAGCATGCGCGTGCCCAGCAGGTTCTTGAACTGCACCGGACCGAGTTCATCGAGCATGGCTGCGCGTGCCGTCTCATAGAGCAACTGGAAAAACACGGTCGGTTCGATCTTGTCGACGGTGTAGCTGCCATCCCAGACTGCGAGCAGGTCGAGCAGCCGACGCTCGACAGGGTCGGTCACGAAGCCGCGCAGCACCGGCAGCAGCGGGGTCAACACGCGCTGGCTGTAGCCGTTGCGCACGTCGCGCTGCATCGCCTGGCTTTGCGCGACGTCGCTCTTGCCGCCTCCTCGCTGGATCAGGTCGACCAGGCGCTGCACCCGGTCCGCCGGTTGGTAATACCCGGGTATCGCGATTCCGCTCTCGGGCTTTGGCTGGTGGTTGGCCGAGACGATGAAGCCACGCGCCGGGTTTTCTTCCTGTGGGTTGTCGACGAACGGGTGAAACCCCAGCTTCTCGGCCTCGGGTTTCGTGCCGTCCAGCAGGAAGGTCGGATTCACGCCGTCGGGGCGGATCGGCAGTTTGGCCGCGGCCCACCAGCCAATGTCGCCGCTGGCATTGGCCCACACCACGTTCAGCCCGGGTGCATGGATCTTGCTGGTGGCCGCGCGCGCCTTGTCCAGCGTGTCGGCGCGGTTGAGCGCGTAGAACGCGTCAAGGATGGGGTTCTCGGTTTCCAGGAATGTCCACCACATCGCCACTGGCGTCTTGCCGTAGTTGTCGGGGTAGGCGTCGGTGATGATCGGCCCGTGCCGGGAGCGACGCAGTTGCAGTGTGACAGCGGGTGCCCCCTTGACCGCGATGGTTTCGCTGCGCTGCTGCAGGTCGACCCAGCGGCCCTGGTCCCAGACCTGGTTCGGGTTGTCCGGGTTGGGCTTCTCGACCACCATGTCGATATCGTCGTTCTGGAACATCGTCATGCTCCAGCCAAAGCGCCGGTTGTGCCCCAGCAGTGCCAGCGGATTGAGCACCTGGAAGTGGCCATACAACTCCATGTCGGGCGACTTGAGATGCGCCTCGTACCAGACTGCAGGTGCGGAGAAACCAATGTGCGGATCGCCGGCCAGGATCGGCTTTCCGCTGGCAGTGCGGCCGCCCGCGATCGCCCAGGCGTTGCTGCCCTCGAACAGCGGCAGGCCCGCGATGTCGAGCACGTCGCGGCTGACCCGGGCGATCCGGTTCAGTCCGGCCCAGTCCTTGTCGGACAAGGCAGCAGTGACGTCGGTATCAACGACACCTTGCGGATGCCAGGCAATGTCGAACACCGGGAGGTAATTGGCGCCGAGCTTGTCGCGGATGACGGTCATGACCGGCTCGGTGCGGAACGCCGAAGCGAAGCTGTAGGCCAGGTAACCCGCCACCGACAGGGTGTCCTGCGGCGTGAACGGGCGCTTGCGGATGCCCAGAATGTCGAATTCGATCGGCGCCGGATGGCCGGCCTGGTATTGGTTGACACCGTCAAGGTAGGCGGCAAGCGCCAGATAGGCGGGTGTTGCCTTGTCCATCGTTTCTACGACGGCGTCGGCATGGGCACGAATGCCCAGCGTTCGGAACAGGCGGTCGATATCGAGCAGTTTAGGGCCCAGGATCTCGGCCAGTTCGCCGCGCGCGAGCCGGCGTGCAATCTCCATCTGGAACAGCCGGTCCTGGGCATGGACATAACCCAGTGCCCGATACATGTCACTCTCGTTGCCAGCCTGGATATGCGGTATGCCGCGTTCGTCGTAACGAACGTCGACCGGCGCCTGCAGGCCGGTCAGCATCAGTTGACCGCTGCGTTGTGACTGTTTGCCATGCACGTACCAGGTCAGACCGGCGGCCGCCAGCAGCAGTACGAGCAGCAGTCCCATGAGGGTCCGTGCGACGAGCTTTTTCATGGGTGCATGCCTGCGGATGGCACAGGGCCGGTTTTGTTCGCCCCATCATAGCCGGCGTGTGCCGACGGTTCGTGTGATCTGCCGTCCGCGTGGCGGCCATCGTGCGAGGTTTCTGGCGGCCGCCAAGGCGCGGGCATGGTCGAAAAAAGGTCGCAAAATGGGGCATGGACACCCAATTGCTACGCGATACGCTGGAGGATCTGGAGCGCAACCTGCTCGAACGCGACGTTCCGGTGCGTCTACTGCTGCTGGCGGCGCTTGCCGGCGAACATGTGCTGTTGATCGGCCCGCCCGGCACGGCCAAAAGTGCGCTGGCGCGCCGCTTGCACGCGGCCTTCGTCGACGCGCCGTATTTCGAACGTTTGCTCACGCGTTTTTCGGTGCCCGAGGAATTGTTCGGCCCGCTGTCGCTCAAGGCGCTGGAGCTGGACCGCTACGAGCGGCTGACCGCGGGTTTTCTGCCGACCGCGCAGGTTGCCTTTCTCGACGAAGTGTTCAAGGCCAACTCCGCCATCCTCAACGCCTTGCTCACGCTGCTCAACGAACGCGAGTTCGACAACGGGTCGGGCCGCGTCAAGGTGCCCTTGGTCACGGTGGTCGGCGCCACCAACGAAGTACCTGACGACGCATCCTTGCAGGCGTTCCACGACCGATTTTTGCTGCGCGTGCCGGTGCAGCCGATTGCCGACGACAACTTCGGGGCGCTGCTGGCCTTGCCGGTGATGACGGCTGCTGCCCGGCCGCGGCTGCATGCCCATGATCTGCAGCCGCTGCGCGAATGTGCGCAGCAGGTGGTGCTGCCGCAGGCCATCGTCGGGCATCTGGTCGCAGCGCGGCGCTGGTGCGCGCAGCAATCGCTGACGGTCTCCGACCGGCGCTGGCGCAAGCTGGTGGGATTGTTGCAGCTGCAGGCGGCCAGTCGCGGTGCGCTGCAGGTGCAGGCCTGGGATCTGTGGTTGCTGCCATATGCGCTGGGTGCCACGCCCGAGCAGGTGGAGGCGCTGGCCACGTGGTTCGACGAAACCGTGGGCCAGGCCCGACCGCTGGACCTGCAGTGGCTGGCGCGTGCCGCAAAGGCATTCGAGAAACAGTTGGAGATCGAGACCTCTGCGCAGGCGACGGACGGCGATGATGGTGCCGGCAAGGTGGCGCTGGCACGTGCCATCAGCAGCCAGGCCGCGCAGCAGGACAGCGCGATGCTGCGCATCGTGTCGGACCGTGCACGCCGGCATTACAGTCGGGGCCATGTTCAGGCGCGCCTGCAGCAGGTGGCTGAACTGCAGCAACGTGCGGCTGTCGCATTGCAGATGGCGCGTGATGTGGCGGGCTGCGCGCTCGCCGAAGCGCGCGACCACCTGTGGTTACCGCCCAGTGTGCTGGCGCGCGTCCAGGCCGTGCACGATGCGAATATGGCGCTGGCATCGGCGCTGCACGAGGAGGCAGACCGGTTGACCCTGGGTTTTGCGGATCTTCCTGTCGATGTACAACTGGTGAACACGCAGCCCGAGCCGGTAGCGATCGATCCATGAGCGCAACCGCCAATGCGCCTTATCACCAGTTGGCCGCGCTGTCCCCGGTACTGTGGCAATCGGCGCTGGTGTGCAGCAGCGGCCAAGCCGGCCGCCGCCTGCCCGACCTGGTGTTGTGGGACACATCGCTGCAGGCCGGCGTGTTGCCTACGCCGACATGTGATTGGGGTGATGCCGACGCCTGCGCGGCCATGCATGCCGAGATACAGGCGCTGGACCTGTGTGCGCTGACGCGTGGCAGTGCGTCGATGGCGCGCCACGTCTTGCGCGTCATGTTGTGGCATCTGGACCGACTGATCGACCGGCCACAGGCGCAGTCGCGCGCAGCGGCCATCGCCGAGATGGCGCAGGCATTTCGCGAAGAATGGTCGACCCAGCGTGCCGATTGGGAACAGGTGCTGGCCTTGTTCAAGAGCCTGGGCGACCTGGCGCACATGCGCTGGGACATATTGCAAGGCCATCTGCAAAGTCGTGGCTGGAGCGAGGCGCGGCGTATTGGCAGTCTGCTTGACGAATTGACCGCGTTGCGCCGCTTCATCGATGCAGTCGGACGCGCACAACGCGCGCCGGCAATGCTCCCCGCGCAGCAGACCGAGCCCAGTGCGTATGCGCCGCGGAGATTGGCTGCGTTTTCCGTCGCCACCCGCCTGGTGGACCAGCCCAGCGAGGTGCGCGGCGTCAAGCGCTCCGGCCAGCTGGCGCGCATGCTGGCCAGCGAGGCCGCGATGATCGGGCATCCGGTCCTGCGCAGGCTGTGGCGGGCCCGTTTTGCCGAGCAGCAGTTGTTGACCTACGAAGACGCTGCCGTGCTCTCACAATGGCAGTTGCGACCCGACAGTGCGCGATCTGTGCTTGTGCAGCCAGTCGACATGCCGCTGGGGCAAGGGCCAATGCTGGTGTGTCTGGATACTTCCGGATCGATGCGAGGCGCACCCGAGAACGTGGCCAAGGCCTGTGTGTTGCAGGCCTTGCGGGTCGCGCACGCAACAGGCCGCGCCTGCCGGCTGCTGGCCTTTGGTGGTGCCGGCGAACTGCACACGCAGGATCTGGCGCTGACACCCCAGGGGCTGGAACATCTGCTCGCGCTGATGGAGCAGAGCTTCGATGGCGGGACCGACGTGCAGACGCCGCTCGAACATGCGGTGCAACAGGTACGGCAGGCACGGTTCGCACTGGCTGACATCCTGATCGTCAGCGATGGGGAATTCGGCGTCACGCCGGCCACGCTGGAGATGCTGCGCCAGTGCAAGAAGCAGCTGGGCCTGCGGGTGCATGGCATCCTGATCGGCGACCGCGAGACCATCGGTCTGCTCGAGGTCTGCGACCAGTTGCATTGGGTGCGCGACTGGCGGCGTTATGCCACGGCGTCCGGCGATGCCTATGCCGACGGCTTCTCGCCGGTGCACAGCCGCAGCCTGACGGCGATGTATTTTCCGAATGCGATCCGGCGCGATCCGGCTGAGCACATGCCCGAATGAATTGCGCCAGGCCGCATGCATGCATGCGCGCCGTGCCGGTCCAGCCGACCGATCAGCGCACCGCTGCGTTGGCGGCAGCTGTCGCCAGCGCCCTTTGCGCGAACTCGGCCCGCAGCGCCTTTAGCTTGGCGCGCGGATCTTCCCGGGCGGTGTTGGCATCCAGCGCCATCTCGGCAATGAAGCGGCTGGGCTGCGCCGCGACCATCTCGCGGCCCTTCTTGCGCTTGCGGGTCCAGCTCACCGCCAGGCTGTGCTGGGCGCGAGTGATGCCGACGTACATCAGCCGGCGCTCTTCCTGCAGGCGCTCGAGCATGTTCTCGCTCATCGGGCCGTCGGCGCGCCCACTCGGGTTGGTGTCGTCGCCGAGCTTGAACGGCAGCGTGCCTTCGGTCACGCCGACCAGCATCACGTGGGGCCACTCCAGCCCCTTGGCCGCATGCAGCGTGGACAGCGTGACGACGTTCTGGTCGGTCTCGCGTT
>JBDTMH010000218.1:0-7510 GCA_039934375.1 Burkholderiaceae bacterium
ACCTGATCAACCTGGCGATCGACGAGAAGTCGCATTACACCGGTGGCCATTGCCAACGTGTGCCGGCGCTCACGATGATGCTGGCCGAAGCCGTCAACCAGACCCGGGAGGGGCCGCTGGCGGGTTTCAAGATGGACGACCGCGACCGCTACGAACTCAAGATCGCCGGCCTGCTGCATGATTGCGGCAAGGTCACGACGCCGGTGCATGTGGTGGACAAGGCCACCAAGTTGCAGACCCTGTTCGATCGCATCGAATTGGTCGACACCCGTTTCGAGGTACTCAAACGCGACGCCGAGATCAACGCACTGCGCCAGCAACTGCAGCTGCGCACGCGTGGCGACGCGCAGGCGGAGGCCGCCATCTGGAGCGCACACACGGCCGAGATCAAGGCCATCGACGAGGATCGGGCGTTCCTGCGCACGACCAATGCGGGTGCCGAGAAGACCATCGACGCGGACATCGAGCGGGTGCGCCAGATCGCCGGTGCCCGGGTATGGCGCAACGTCGAAGGTGTCGAGACCGAGTTCCTGACATCCGATGAGCTCGAGAACCTGAGCATTCGCGCGGGAACGCTGACCCAGAGCGAACGCAACACCATCAACCACCATATCGTGGCAACGATCCGGATGCTGGAGAAGTTGCCCTGGCCCAAGCATCTGCGCAACGTGCCCGAATACGCGGGCGGCCACCATGAGCGCATGGACGGCAAGGGTTATCCCAAGGGACTGACGCGCGACCAGATGTCGGTGCAGGCGCGCGTGATGGGAATCGCCGATATCTTCGAGGCCCTGACGGCCAGCGACCGGCCCTACAAGCCCGGCATGAAGCTGTCGCAGGCCATGTCCATCATGCACCGCTTCAAACTCAACGGCCACATCGATCCGGACCTGTTCGACGTCTTCGTCGCCGAGAAGGTCTACTTGAACTACGCGCAGCAGTTCCTCGATCCGTGGCAGATCGACGCAGTCACTCTGCCAGGCGGCGCGGCCTGAAGAATGCGTCGAACAAGGGCAACAGGCCGTCGAATTCGGCGCCGAACCGGGCTCGGTTGACGAAGTAGGCCTCGCTCGCGACGGCAAAGAATTCGTCGATCGCGCTGGCGCCATAAGCATCGAGCCACGGCATCTTTGCGCCGAAGCGTTCCGCCATGCTGAGCCGGTCGCAGAAATTCAGGTAGTGCGTGTGCAAGGTGTTGTGCCAGAGCGTGCGTGCGGCACTGGCACCCGATGTGCCCATGAATCCGGCAGGCAGCGGTGGGCAACCGTCAGCAGCGCCATCCCGCATGTCGATCTTGTGCACGAATTCGTGGATCACGACGTTGTAGCCCTCATTTGCCGATGTGCCTGCGTCGGCCACGTCCTGCCAACTCAGCGTGACAGGGCCGTCCTGCATGGCTTCGCCGGTCAGTACTTCCTCGTACTGGTGCACGACGCCGTTCTCATCCAGGCTCTCGCGCCGGGCCCGCATCGCGCCGGGATACACGACGATGCCGACGAAGTCGTCGTACCATGCGATGCCGCGCCAGGGCTGCTGCAGATGCAGCACCGGCAGGCAGGCCTGGACCGCGATCGCGACAGCCATGTCGTCGCGGATCTGCAGACCCGAAGCACCGTGAAACTCCTTGTTGTCCAGAAACGCCTGCGTCAGGCGTCGCAGCGGGAGCAACTGCTCGTCGCCAATGGTCTGCAGGAACGGCAGTTGCGCCAGTGTGTTATTCCACAGCATGTCGGGAATCGCGCTGTCGCCATTGCCGCGCCTTTGACGCAGCATCTGCAACCAGCGCAACATCGCAGTGTCTCCTGCCGGTTTCAGCAGGCCTGGGCCGGCGTCAGCCGCCGGGTCGTGGCCCCTTCGCCATCCGCGTTCAGCTGCAGGCGCAGCACCTGCGCACGTGCGGGCCTGGCTTGCAAGTCCCAGTCGCTGAGCACGATGCGTTGGCGTCCGTTTGCCAGCGCGTGGTCTGCCGGCTGGTGGGTATGGCCGTGGATCAGGGTCAGCGCGTCGGCGTCGCCCAGCCAACGCGTAGTCATCGCGGTATCGACGATGGACGGCGCCGGGTGGTTGCGCTTGTGTTGTTCACTTTGCGCGCGCAACTCTCGCGCGATGTGCTGTCGCTCGGGTAGGGGCCGGGCCAGAAAATCGGCTTGCCACTGCCCTGCGCGCACCATCTTGCGGAACTGCTGGTAGTCGGTGTCCTGCAGGCACAAGGCGTCGCCGTGGGACAGCAACCAGCGCAAACCGGCAAACTCCAGCAGGCAGGGGTCGGAAAGGCCTTGCAACGCGCTTTGGCGCAACATCTGCGTGCCGACCAGGAAGTCACGGTTGCCGCACATGAAAAACTGGGGACGGCGTGCGCCCGCCTGGCGCAGAACGTCGGCGCAAACACGCGCGAAGTCATCGGGTTCGGACTGGGCATCGGTGGCGGATGGGTCGAGTACATCGTCGCCGACCCATACCTCGAACAGGTCGCCAAGGATGAACACCGCATGCGCGGTGGTGTTCGCGAGATAGTCCTGCCACGCCGCGAAGGTGGCAGGATCTCCCGGATGCAGGTGCAGGTCGGAGATCAGGTCTACCACGCGCCATTGCACCGGCGCCGTCAAGTGGCTGACCCACGCCGAATGGGTCGATGTTTGCGCGGGCAGGTCAGCCATGGCGCGTGGGTAGCAAGTCGCGCGGCAGTTGCCCTGCAAACAGTTGGACGATCAGAGTGCGACGGCCTTCTCGATCACGACGTCGTCGTTGGGCACGTCGTCGTGGTATCCCTTGCGACCGGTCTTGACACCCTTGATCTGATCGACGATCTCGGTGCCCTTGACGATCTTGCCAAACACGGCATAACCCCAGCCCTGGGCCGACGGCGCGGTGTGATTCAGGAATCCGTTGTCGGCCACGTTGATGAAGAACTGCGCGGTGGCCGAATGCGGATCGTTCGTGCGCGCCATGGCGACGGTGTAGGCGCTGTTCTTGAGCCCGTTATTGGCTTCGTTGGCGATCGGCGTGCCACTCTTCTTTTCCTTCATGCCGGGCTCGAACCCGCCACCCTGGACCATGAAGCCCGGTATGACCCGATGAAAGACCGTGTTGTCATAGTGACCGTTCTTGACGTATTCGAGGAAGTTGGCTGCCGACTTGGGCGCATTTTCCGTGTCGAGTTCCAGCGTGATGACGCCGAGTTTGCTGATGTGCAGTTCTACTTGCGGGTTGCTCATGTTCATTTCACCAAGGTTGCGGAGTTGATAAGGATTGGCGTCGTGGGCACGTTTTCCGGGAACGGCCCGCCAGCACCGGTCGGTGTCGACTTGATCTTCATGATGACATCCATGCCACTGACGACCCTGCCGAATGTCACATAGCCATACAGCTGGGGTGCATTGACCAGTTGGGACCGGGGTGTATTTTCGTATACCTTGCCCTGGTACTCGAATTTCGGCACCGGGTCGCCGGGCGGGATTGTCACCGGATCGAGGAAAGCATTGTCCTTGACGTTGATGAAGAACTGCGCGCTGGCCGAGTTGGGGTCGTTGGTGCGGGCCATTGCAAGGGTTCCCACGACGTTGCGCGGACCGCCACGCGCCAGCGCTTCGCGGCCCTCGTGCGCGATGGGTGCGCGGGCCTTCTTTTCGACGAAGTTGGCGTCGAAGCCACCGCCTTGCACCATGAAGTTTTCGATGACGCGGTGAAAGATCGTGCCGTCATAGTGCTTGTCCTTCACGTATTGAAGGAAGTTTTCGACTGTCTTGGGCGCCTTGTCGGGATAGACCTCGACGACGAAATCGCCCACGCTGGTGGCGAAACGCACACGCGGCGCGGCAGCCGTTTGCGCACATGCGCTGAAGCCCAAGCCCATGCAGGTTGCCAGGATCAGGGCACGTCGGGTTGCGCGATAGACATACGGTTTCACGGAAAATGTCCTTTTCAAATGGGGTGGTGACAATGTGCCGGCCGCAGGGCCGGCGCAGACGCTTACTTGGGCGCCGATACGGCGCTGGCTGGCGCAGTCGCCGGGCCGGGCAAAGGCGCCAGCCGGCTGGCTGCCGGCGTGCTGATCAACTGGCGGATCAGCGTGAGCTTGGGTCCCAGCGTGTTGTTGGCGGTGTCCAGTTGCAGCGCGTGCCGGTAGGACTGTTCGGCCAGCCGTGCATAGACGTCGCCCAGATTCTCATACGCGGTCGCATAACTGCGGCTGTTGCGTGTGGCCATCTCGAGTGCGTCGCGGGCCTTTTCGAACAGGCCCTGGCTGGCATACAACACCGCCAGGTTGTTGTAGGGCTCGGGCAACTCGGGGTAGTCCTCGATCAACGCAGTGTAGCTGGCTTGCGCGGCCTCGCGCTGGCCGCCGTCTTGCTGGATCAGGGCCTTGAGGAAGCGCATTTGCGGATCGCGCGGATTCTTTGCCAGATAGGCGTCGGCCTTTGTCATGGCCTGTGACAGCTGACCGTCACGCAGCAATTGGTTGACCGGATCGTATTCGTCCGCCAAGGCAATGGCGCCGAAGGAAAGGCTTGCGATCAACCAGAACAGGCGCATGCACTGGCCGATAGAGCTGCCGCGGTGCATCATGAAGTCTCCTGTAGTGGGTGCTTGGCCACACACCCATAGCGGGGCCTTATACTGCCAACGATTGTAGCCCAGGGGTCGGGAACATCCTGCCTTGACAAGGTCAGCACCGCGCCTCGAAACTCCTGTGTCCTTCGCGTTGGGTCGCTGACCGTTTCTGCCGTCTGTGTACGGCGCCTATCCGTTAAACATGAGTCTTCGCATCTACAACACGCTGTCGCGTGCCGTTGAACCGTTTGTTCCGATCGAGCCGGGCCATGTGCGCATGTATGTGTGCGGCATGACGATCTACGACCTGTGCCATATCGGCCACGCGCGCATGATGATGGCGTTCGACGTCGTGCAGCGCTGGCTCAAGGCCAGTGGATTGCAGGTCACCTATGTACGCAACATCACCGACATCGACGACAAGATCATCCGCCGTGCGCTCGAGCGCGGCATCACGATTCGCGCCCTGACCGACGAGATGATCGAGGCCATGCGGCGCGACATCGGCGCACTGGGCATCGAGACCCCGAGCGTCGAGCCGCGTGCGACCGAGTTCGTGCCGCAGATGCTGCAGCTGATCGATCGCCTGAAGGACAAAGGCCTGGCCTATCAAGCCGACGGCGGCGACGTGAATTTCTCGGTGCGCAAGTTCCCCGGATACGGCAAGTTGTCCGGCAAATCGCTGGACGAACTGCGCGCCGGCGAACGCGTGGCGGTTCTCGAAGGCAAGCAGGACCCGCTCGACTTCGTGTTGTGGAAGTCGGCCAAACCCGCGGAACCCGACGATGCGAAGTGGGACAGTGCCTATGGCATGGGCCGGCCCGGCTGGCACATTGAATGCTCGGCGATGTGCGAACAGACTCTGGGCGAGACCATCGATATTCACGGCGGTGGTGCCGACCTGCAGTTTCCGCACCACGAGAACGAAATCGCGCAAAGTGAAGGCGCCAATGGCAAGCCGCTGGCGCGTTTCTGGGTGCACAACGGGTTCGTGCGGGTGGACAACGAGAAGATGTCCAAGAGCCTGGGCAATTTTTTCACGATCCGCGACGTGCTGGGCCGTTACGACGCCGAGACGGTGCGCTTCTTCCTCGTGCGTACCCACTACCGCAGCGCGCTGAACTACAGTGACGCCCACCTCGATGACGCGCGAAGCGCGCTCAAGCGCCTGTACACGTCGCTCGAGCTGGTGCCGGCGCAGACGATGGCCGTCAACTGGCAGCAGCCGTATGCAAGCCGATTCAAGGCGGCCATGGACGAGGATTTCGGCACGCCCGAGGCCGTGGCCGTGTTGTTCGATCTTGCCAGCGAAGTGAACCGGTCTCGCTCCGGCGAATTGGCAGGTCTGCTGCGTGGCCTGGGTGCCAGCCTGGGACTGTTGCAGGGCAATCCGGCCGACTTCCTGCAGGCCGGCACTGGCGCAGCAACACAGGGCGCTGATGCAGAACAAGTCGCGCAGCTGATTGCCGCGCGTGCCACGGCCAAGCAACAGCGCGACTTCGCGCAGGCCGATCGTATTCGCCAGCAGCTCACCGACATGGGCGTGGTGCTGAAGGACTCGGCCACCGGCACCACCTGGGAGCGCGTGTGATGGCGGGCTGTCGATCGGCCACATGTGGCATGGCGCGGTGGAGCAACTGACATGGCACCCACCACACCCCAGACTGCTGAGTCCCTGTACGCGCAACCCGGATACTGGCAGGAAGCCTGCCGGCACCTGTCGCGCAAGGATCGCATCATGAAGCGGCTGATCGCGCAGTCCGATGGCGCGAGCCTGCAGACCCGAGGCGATGCTTTCATCACGCTGGCGCGCTCGATCGTGGGCCAGCAGATTTCGGTCAAGGCGGCGCAGTCGGTATGGGACCGGTTCGCCAAGCTGCCGCGCAAGATGTCGCCGGCCAACGTGCTCAGGCTCAATGTGGACGACATGCGTGCGGCCGGCTTGTCGGCGCGCAAGATCGAATACCTGGTCGACCTGGCATTGCATTTCGACAGCGGGGCGATCGATGTCGATGCCTGGGCGCAGATGGACGACGAGACCATCATTGCCGAACTGGTGGGCATTCGCGGCATCGGCCGCTGGACGGCAGAGATGTTCCTGATCTTTCACCTGCTGCGTCCCAACGTATTGCCGTTGGACGATATCGGTCTGATCAACGGCATCAGCCAGAACTATTTTTCCGGCGAAGTCGTCAGCCGCAGCGAGGTGCGTGAGGTGGCAGTCGCGTGGACGCCATACTGCAGTGTGGCGACTTGGTATATTTGGCGTTCGCTCGACCCTTTGCCGGTGGCATATTGACAGCTCGTGCGGGCTGAAATTGCCGCCTCGGAGAATGCCCCGCGCATCGTGAGGCGGTCAGAACATGGAGCCTGGAAGTGGCAAAAAAAACCTTTCTCGATTTTGAACAACCGATTGCGGATCTGGAATCCAAGATCGAGGAGCTGCGTTATGTGCAGACCGAATCTGCGGTCGACATCTCGGCCGAGATCAGCCAGCTGACCAAGAAGAGCCAGCAACTCACCAAGGACATCTACAGCGATCTGACGCCCTGGCAGATCACCAAGATCGCGCGCCATTCGGAGCGGCCGTATACGCTGGACTACGTCAACGAGATATTCACGCATTACGTCGAAATGCATGGCGACCGGCACTTTGCCGATGACCAGAGCATCATCGGCGGACTGGCCCGGTTCAATGGCATGGCGTGCATGGTGATCGGGCAGCAGAAAGGCCGCGGCACGAAGGAGCGCACCTTGCGCAATTTCGGCATGACCAAGCCCGAAGGCTATCGCAAGGCCTTGCGCCTGATGAAGACCGCCGAGAAGTTCAAGCTGCCGGTGTTCACCTTCGTCGACACGCCGGGCGCGTATCCGGGCATCGATGCCGAAGAGCGTGGCCAGTCCGAGGCGATCGGTCGCAACATCTTCGAGATGACGCAGCTCGAGGTGCCCATCATCA
>JBDTMH010000219.1:0-7492 GCA_039934375.1 Burkholderiaceae bacterium
CCAGCATGTCGAAGCGCTTGGCCTCTTCGTCTTCGTCGGCCTGTTGCGACGGCAGCTTGAACTCACGGGCGGGCATTGGCCTCTTCCCGGCTCATGGGGGTGAAGCCCGGCACCTCGAACGGCTTGTCCAGCCACACGGGCTTGTGGGCCGGATTCGAGGTGGCACCCTGCGATTCTTGAATCTGCGGGCCTACCGCAGCCTGGCCAGCGGGTTGCCGGCTGGCTGCGCCGGTGGCAGGGCCTGCAGGCGGCGGATCAGTTCGACATGGCTCATGGTGCTCTCCCGGGGCAAAGGTTTGTCAGTTGGCTCCATTGTCAGCACATCGGCAGGCGCCGGCCCATTTCACGTTGCACCCGCGAACGTGGATGGTGCAGGAGGGCGAAATAGCCCATGGGCGAATGCCGCCGCATTGCACACACGAAAGGCTTTAGGCAATCAAATTATGCAATCCAATTGTCCCAAGTGTTTGATTCAAAAACACTTTATTGATTGCATGGCCTTGCACTCACGCCGCCTCCAGCACCATGCGCACCCGATGGCCGCAGGCCACTGCCATGTTGACCAGGGCATCTAGTGAAAACCGGCTGATGCGGCCGCGCAGCAGGTCATTCATGCGCGGCTGGGTGACGCCGCAGCGCTGGGCGGCCTCGGCTTGCGTCCAGCCCTCGGCCAGCACCAGGGTGGCGAGGGCCTGGGCCAGCTCGGCGCGGGCGCGCATGTTGGCTGCTTCTTGCGGCGTATCGGCCAGCGCATCGAACACACTGGAGAATGTTTGGGCAGTCTGCTTCATGGTCAACCTTTCGACAATTCACGGTAACGCCGGGCCGCGATCTCAACGTCAGCCTTGGCGGTGGTTTGGGTCTTCTTCTGGAAGGCGTGCAACACGTACACCGCGTCCGCTAATCGCGCGAAGTAAATGACGCGAAAGGTGCCCTGTTCGCACCAAACGCGCATTTCCTCGACACCGGCGCCCACCGCGGGCAAGGGTTTGAAATCATCGGGCTGCTGCCCGCGCTGCAGCCTGTCCAGCTGGAACCCGGCGTCCTGCCGCGCCGCGTCCGGGAAAGCACGCAGCGCCTTCAGCGAACTACCGAGGAAGGTGATCGGCTTCATGCAGCGGCACTATATCCGTTGCGATATATTTGGGCAATGGGCTGCTGGCGACATAGCGCCGGCTATGAGAGCTGGCCTTCGAAGGCGTGGTGCTGGAGAGACGCGAACAGGGCGTCTGATTCGGCACGCGCCGCTCGGGGTTCGCTGTGGGCACGTACGGCAGGAAAACGTTCCCGAAATTCCCCAGCCTTGACGAAAACTGTTCCAACACGGTCTTTATTGCAGGCGTCTCCCGGCGGCACTTGACCCATTACAGTTTCAATCGAGGAACCCAACTTGGCAAGGCGGCCGACTGCGTTGGTCATTTCAGCAGCCGATTCAGTGCGATCATCCTATTCTGTATTTCCGCCTCCAGAGCCGCCAGCCTAGCCAGAATCTCCTGCGGCGGCCGATGTGCCACCGCGTCGTGCAACACCTCCTTGTACCGGTTGATCGACAGATCAAACCCATTGCCTGCAATCTCGGCCCGCGGCACGCAAAAGCTCTGGTCCGTACGCGCCCGCTGCCTCTCAGCCCCGTCCTTCAGCCGCCAGCGCGCCAGCACGTCCGGCAGGTTGTTCTTCGCATGCTCGGCCTCGCTCAAGGCCCGCGCCGGGTTCACGCCCAGCAGTTCATCGGCGAGCAGCGGCGCGCGCTTGTCGTCCAGGCTCCGGCCGTCGGCGCGCATGTCGTAGAACCACACCTGGCCGGTGCCGCCGGAATTGGTCTTGGTGAAGAACAGGATGGCGGTGCTGACCCCCGCGTAGGGCTTGAACACGCCCGAGGGCAGCGACACCACGGCATCGAGCTTGTGGCCTTCGACGATCAGGCGGCGCAACTCCTTGTGCGCCTTGCTGCTGCCGAACAACACGCCGTCGGGCACGATCACCGCCGCCCGGCCGCCGGGCTTGAGCAGGCGGATGAAGAGGGCCAGAAACAGCAGCCCGGTCTTCTTCGTCTTGACGATGGCCAGCAAGTCTTTGGCGGTGTTCTCGTAGTCCAGGCTGCCGGCAAACGGCGGGTTGGCGTGGATCAGTGTGTAGGCCTCTTCATCGTCGGCATGGTCCTGCGCCAGCGAATCCTTGTAACAAATGTCGGGGTTGTCGACCCCATGGGAGGTTGAGGGCTTTAAGTTGGTCGGAGCTGGCCACTGATGGGTTCGCGATGAGTTGACAGAGGTGTAAGGAAGTATTGTGCACGCAAGGAGCCCGAAACTATCCTACTTCTGCCCTGATATCGGTGGACGCAGGAGAAAGTCAGGGATGGGTGCTTACCCCGCTGCGCGATCCTGCGCGCCCGCGTCCAGCGGCAGCACCGAAGTGCTCTTGATCTGCTCCATTGAAAACGCCGACGACACGCCGGTCAGGCCGACCTGGCGGATCAGCTTCTTGTAGAAGCGGTCGTAGCCGTCAATGCTGCTGGTCACCACCTTGAGCAGGTAATCGACGTCGCCACTCATGCGGTGGAATTCCAGCACCTCCGGCATCGCGGTCACGATGGCGGCAAATCGTGCCAGCCATTTCTCGTCGTGTTGCGTCGTGCGCACGCTGACAAACACCGTCACCGGCAACCCGACCTTGTTGCGGTCGAGCACAGCCAACCGTGCCGTGATATAGCCCTCGTCCTGCAGCCGTTTGACCCGTTTCCAGCAGGGGGTCGGCGACAGGCCGACCCGGTCGCCGAGCTGCACCATGGACAGGGTCGCGTCACGCTGCAGTGCGTCCAATAGCTGGATGTCGGTCTTATCGAGCATGAAATTTCATTGAAATGACAATTTGAAGATTTATATTCGAAATTACGACGGATCAGTGCGAAATGGGCGATTTTCTTTCCCGCTGCTGTTTCTAGACTAATGCCTGTCCACCGCCCCACAGGAAATTTCGCCATGTCGCCTGAGATCTACCTCGACACCAATGCCACCACACCGGTGCTGCCCGCTGCGCTGGCCGCCGCCTGCCGCGCCATGCAGGAAACGTACGGCAACCCGAGCAGTTCCCATAGCAGCGGGCTGGTTGCGCAAGACCTGCGCGAGTCGGTGCGCCGAAAGGCGGCCGATCTGATCGGTGCCGGAAGCGGCAAGTTGTTGTTCGTCAGCGGTGCCACCGAAGGCATACAGACAGCGGTGTTGTCGGGCCTGTGTGCATTGCGTGAGCGCCGCACGGCTGGCGACACGCGCGCCCAGCTGCTGGTCTATGGTGCCACCGAACACAAGGCCGTGCCCGAGAGCCTGGCTTACTGGAATCAGCTGCTGGGCCTGAACCTGGAGATCCGTGCCTTGCCGGTCGACGCCAACGGCTTGCACGATCTGCAGCTGCTGCAGAGCTGGGCCGGCGAGATCGGCCTGTTGTGCACGATGGCGGCCAACAACGAAACCGGTGTCGTGTCCGACATTGCCGGCATCGAACACGTGCTCGAGCGCACCGGCAGCACCGCGCTGTGGCTGGTCGACTGCGTGCAAGCCCTGGGCAAACTCGCGCTGGACCTGCAATCGACGCGCATCGACTACGCCCCGTTCTCCGGCCACAAGTTGTATGCCCCCAAGGGCATCGGCATGTTGTACGTGCGCTCTGGCGCTCCCTATTCGCCGCTGATGGTCGGTGGCGGTCAGGAAGACGGCGCACGCTCGGGCACCGAGAACATGCCGGGCATCGCCGCGCTGGGCGCGGTGCTCGATGCGCTGGCGCGCGGCGACACCTTGCGCAGCTCCAGCGAACTGGTCCACTTTCGGGACCAGCTGGTGCAGGCAATCCGCGTCGCGTTCCCGGAGGTGGTGTTCAATGCGCCGCTGGCGCAAATTTTACCAACCACGCTGAACTTCTCGGTGCCCGATCTCAGCAGCCGCATGCTGCTCGACCTGTTCGATGCCGCCGGGCTGCGCATCAGTTCCGGCAGTGCCTGTTCGGCCGCCAAGGCCGCGCCCAGCTTCGTGTTGCAGGCCATGGGCTTGCCCGAATGGCGTACGACGTCGGCGATCCGCTTGTCGTTCGGCGCGCTGGTGGATGAAGACTTCATCACCCGCGCCTGCACGGCGATCCGGCAATGCGGCGACGTGTTGCGCGCCAATGCCCGGAACACGGTGTCTCGCCCGACGACAGCCGTTGGCGCAAGCGTCGTCACCGCGAACACGGACGCAAGCGACGACATCGACACAGACCACGGCCTGGCGCCCGCACTGAACTGGAACGAGGTCGAGCAACTGTTGCTGGACGATCCGGATGCGCTGCTGGTGGATGTGCGCGAGGCCTACGAATATGCCGCAGCCGCGCCCCTGTGCAGCGCGGGCAAGACCGCGCAGAACCTGCCTCTGAGCGAACTCGAGCTCGCAGTGCCCCACTGGCTTGCCGAGCACCGCCACCCGGTGGTGTTCTTCTGCCGCAGCGGCAACCGCAGCCTGCGGGCCCTGCACACCGTGCAAGAGCAAGGCCAGCTGTTCGGCCGGCACCTGGCCGGTGGGCTGGCGTTGGGCTATCGGCCGCACTGAGATCCAGCTGCGCCGAGGCCGTCAACGTCGCCGCGGCGGGTACGACTTCTTGTCGCGGGGCAAGCCCTTTACACTGCGGTTCTGCCCATCCAACGAAAGAACTGAAGTCATGAAATTGCTGATCACCGGCGGCGGCGGCTTTGTCGGCGCACGCCTTGCACGTACCCTGCTCCAACGCGGCCAGCTCGATGGCAGAAAAATCGAAACTTTGGTGTTGACCGACCAGGTAGCGTCTCCGGCCGACCTGCGCGCCGACCCGCGCGTACAGGACCGCACCGGAGCGCTGATGGACCAATGCGCGACGCTGCGCAGCGAGCCATTCGATGGCGTGTTTCACCTGGCGTCGGCGGTGTCGGGCGAATGCGAACTCGACTTCGACCTGGGCATGCGCTCCAACCTGGACAGCACGCGCGTGTTGCTCGACGCTTTACGCGTTTGCGGCCAGGCCAGCGGAAAACCGTCCAAGCTGGTGTTCTCCAGCTCGGTCGCCGTGTTCGGCCCGGATGCCGCGCTGCCGATGCCCTCGCCGGTGGCCGACGACACCTTGCCGGCCCCACAGTCCTCGTACGGCATCCAGAAGCTGATCTGCGAACACCTGATTTCCGACTTCACGCGCAAGGGTTTCATCGACGGCCGTGCCGCACGCCTGATGACGGTCTCGGTACGCCCGGGTCGGCCCAACGGCGCGGCGTCGTCGTTCTTCTCCGGCATCATCCGCGAGCCGCTAGCCGGTGTGGAGGCGGTCTGCCCGGTCGACGCATCGGTGTCGCATCCGCTGGCCTCGCCCGGCAAGACGGTCGAGGGCCTGATCGCCGTTTACGAGGCCAGCCGCGAGGCTTTCCTCGGCCGCCTGGGCATGAACCTGCCGTCGATCAATGTGCGCGTCTCCGACATGCTCGACGCACTCGAGGAAGTGGCTGGCAAAACGGTGCGCGATCGCGTGAAGTTCGTGCGCGACGACCGCATCGCCGGCATGGTGGCAAACTGGCCGGCTGGGGCCACGGCCAAACGTGCGCAGCGGCTCGGGCTCCAGCCCGACATCAGTTTCGCCGAGATCATCCGGCAGTACATCGAGGACTGCCGCGGCACACCCGATGGTGCGGCAGCACTGCGCGGACTGGCCTAGCCACGGCAGACGCCAGCTGATCCAGCGTGATTTTCAGCGCGCGGCGCATGGACCGGATTTCTGCTCCCAGCAGGCTGGCAGACTGCTTTCGATCGGCCACCCCATTGCCAGTAGCGGCACCGATGTCGCCATTTGCAGTTTCTGTCGGCGATTTACCCATGCGAACCGCGCTCCCATTAAATCTTCGTAATGGGTCAATGTACAACCAAGCGCCCGCGCCGCGGTAGAGTCAGACCAGACGAGCAGCGCCAGGCCCGCTAACGATCCCCCACCACCAGTTCATTGTCGTCCCGGTAACGCGCAGCGATAGTCTGGATTTCGGGTTCGATACTGACGAATGCATCGAACACCGCCGGGTCGAACATGGTGCCGCGCGACTTGCGCATGATGTCCATCGATTCTGTGTGCGAAAACGGTGGCTTGTAGCAACGCCGGCTGATCAGCGCGTCGTAGACGTCTGCCACTGACATGATGCGCCCTGACAACGGAATGTTCTCGCCGGCCAAGCCGAGCGGGTAACCCGTGCCATCCCATTTTTCGTGGTGGGTCGACGCGATCTCGCCAGCGATCACCAGGAAGTTGTCTCCTTCGATTTTCTGCGCGGTGCTGTGGATGATGTTCTTGCCGTATTCGGCATGTTTCTTCATCAGCACGAATTCCTCGTCGGTCAGTTTGCCGGGTTTGAGCAGGATGTGGTCGGGTACACCCACCTTGCCGATGTCATGCAGTGGCGCCGACACAAACAGCAGTTCGATGTACTCCTGCGTCAAGGTTTGTGGATGCTGGCCGGCGGCGCGCAGGCGCTCGGCGACGGCCTTCACATAATATTGGGTGCGTTTGATGTGGGCCCCGGTTTCGGGATCGCGTGTCTCGGCGATTGCAGCCATCGATTCCATCGTGACCTGGCGTGCATTGGCCAATTTTTTGTACCAGACATACGACTGCCTTTTCTCGTCGATGAATCGCGTCACCGTCAACAGCGTGAACAACACCGCTGTCAGCGTGACGGGCGCTGCCGGCGACAGGAATATTCCGGTTGCATGAAACAGATACGCGCATGCAGCAACGGTAAACCCGACCATGGCAACAGCCGCAAGTGACAGGAAAAACGTGTCCGCATACTGGATGAACATCAGCGTGACGACGGCACCCACAGCGATACACAACAGCAAGATGGCGTTGTCGGACCACGGTAATTCGCGCGCGAAATGCCCGGCCAGGATGTTGTCGGCAATGACGGATTGCACCTTGAGCCCGGGAAACTGCATGTCGAACACCGTGCCATGCAAGTCGTTCAAGGCAGCCGCCGACGAGCCGATAAACACGATCTTGTTGGCGAGCGCCGCCGGATCTACGGTGCCATTGAGCACGTCGACGGCCGAAATGGCCGGGTAGAGTTCCGGCGGGCCGTTGAAGCGCAGCAAGACGTATCCATGCTCGTCGATCGGGATGGCATAACGTCCGGCCCGGATCACCGTCCCGTATCGGTCTTGTGCGATCGTGGCGGAATCCAGCCCTTGCGAGCGAAGGAAAGTGGCCAATGACAGATGGGGATAAATTACGCCTGCATGCTTGATCAGCATAGGAACCCGGCGCAACATACCGTCGCGGTCACGCTGCGTGTTGAGAAACCCGCCGAACCGCAGTTGCGATGCGATCGGCGCGGTGTTGTTCAGCACGCCCGGTGCGTCGTTCAGTGACAGCAGGTCAAGTCGGCCATCAAAACGAAACTCCGGTTTCTGCGGCGTGTCGCTTTTGCTGACGTGATCGAAATAGAAATAGCGCGCGCCGA
>JBDTMH010000220.1:0-7382 GCA_039934375.1 Burkholderiaceae bacterium
ACCGAGCCCATGAACGGCTTGTCGCTGTATTTCATGTGGCTGTACACCATGTCGAAATGGCGCTTGTTCACTGGCAGGTCCACCGGTTCGCAGATCGTGCCACCCGAGTGGTGCAGCGAATTGGCCATGTAGGCGAGCTTGACGAAGTTGCGGAAGTCCTCGATGGTCGCGTAGCGTCGGCCCTTGTCCAGGTCGCGCACGAACGGCGAACCGTATGCCGGCGCAAATACCGTGTTCTTGCCACCGATGACGACATTGCGCGCCGGGTTGCGGGCAAATTGCGTGAATTCGCGCGGTGCGGTCGCCTGCACCAGTTTGCGCGCCAGGCCCGAGGGGAAACGCACGCGCTCGCCCTTGACGTCAGCGCCAGCCGCCTTGAACAGTTCCAGCGCCTCCGGGTCGTCGCGGAAGTCTATGCCGGTTTCTTCGAGGATGGTGTTGGCATTGCGCTCGATGGTCTGCAGGCCTTCCTCGTCCAGCACCTCGTAATAGGGAATGTGGCGCGTGATGTAGGGGACCGACTGACTGCTGCGCGCGCTGCGGGCAGCGCGTTTGGCCTCACGTCCGCCACCGGCACGCCGACCCCGTGGTGCGGTATCCGCGCCCTGTACCAATGCCTCATCCATGCTGGGTCTCCGAAAAGAAATGTCGAGGGCGGGATCTGCCCGAAAGTAGCCAGAGTATGGTCAAGCGGGGGCGGGCCGGTGATCCCTTTGCGACGTCGCCTAGCGCGCTCACGCCAAGCGTCCCATCGCATGGCTACAGTGGCGTATGGCGCGAGGCCCGGTTTCGTCGACGTCGACCGGTTTGTCGCGGTCAGGCCAGCGACCGTCGTTTGCCGTCCAAGCCGATTGTGTTTGCGCCACTAGTATTCGCGCGGCGCCGGATTCTTTGTGCGGCGAACCGACGACTTGGAGAACATGCATGGTTGCAAAAGTGATCGACGGCCATGCCGTTGCCCGGCAGGTACGCGAGGAGTGCCGCTTGCAGACCGAGACGCTGCTGGCCCGCGGGGTGGTGCCCGGCCTGGCAGTCATCATCGTCGGCGACGACCCGGCCTCCAAGGTCTATGTGGCGAACAAGGCCAAGGCCTGTAACGATGTCGGCCTGAAGTCGACCGTCTACGCCTTTTCGGCGGAAACACCGGATGCCGAGGTCGAGGCAAAGATCCTGAGCCTCAACGCGGACCCGGCGGTGCACGGCATCCTGGTGCAGTTGCCGCTACCGGATCATTTCGACGGCAAGCGGGTGCTGGCGGCGATCTCCAGCGACAAGGACGTGGACGGTTTTCATTTGTACAACGTCGGAGCGCTGGTGCAAGGCGAGACGTTGTTCCCGCCCTGCACGCCGTTCGGCGTGCAGAAGATGCTGGAATACGAGAACATCCCGGTCGAAGGCCAGAACGTGGTGGTGGTGGGTGCCAGCAACATCGTCGGCAAACCGATGGCGCTGATGCTGATGCAAAAGGACGCCACCGTCGTCATCTGCCATGCCAAGACGCGCGACCTGGCGCAGTTCACGATCCTGGCCGACATCCTGGTGGTAGCGGCCGGACGTCCGAACCTGATCCTGCCGCAGATGGTGCGCACCGGAGCGGTCGTCATCGACGTCGGCATCAACCGACTGCCCGACGGCAAACTGGTCGGCGACGTGGACTTCGAAGGGGTGCGCCAGAAGGCATCCTACATTTCGCCGGTGCCGGGCGGCGTTGGCCCGATGACGGTGACGATGCTGGTGCACAACACGGTGCAGTCGGCGGCGCGGATGACGCGCTGAACGGACCGGAACGCAATTCATCTGAGGGTGCCGTTCATCCGGCAGTGCGCGTGAGGCAGGCGCGCACGCGCGCTGCGAGTTGCGGTATCGAGAAGGGCTTGGTCAGGTAGTCGGTTGCGCCGAGCTCGAAGCCGGCACGTGTCGTACGTTCGTCATCCATGGCGGTCAACACGACGACTGGCAGCGCCGCCGTCGCAGGCCTGGAACGCAGGACCGTCAACACCTCCAAGCCGCCTTGCTCGGGCATCAACAGATCCAGCACGAGCAGATCAGGCGCCAGTTCCTCGATCGAGGCGAGTGCCGCCTTGCCGCTCGAAGCTTCGATCACGACGTAGCCTTCCCGGGTCAGCGCCAGTTTGGCGAGGGCGCGTATGTCCGGGTCGTCGTCCACGACCAGGATCCGGCTGCCCCGCACGGCATCCCAACTCAGGTGCGTCTCCAAGGGCGTGTCAGCCCTGGGTCTGGCGGCGTGCTGCTCGATGGTCAGATCAAGGCCCTCGTAGGCGCAGCAGACCTCCACCGGGACGCCAAGCTGCTCTGCGTAACCGCGGGCGCGATTCTCGATTTCAGCGACAAAATCGTCCTCGTGCGATGGATCGTGATGGGTCAGCACGAGTTGGCGCACGCCGGCGGCGGCGGCAAGCGCCAAGGCATATTCGTAGGTGCTGTGGCCCCAGTTCTTCTTGGGCGGATACTCCTCGGGCGTGTATTGGGCGTCGTGAATCACCAGGCCCGCGCCGGCCATGAAGCGGGCGTGTCGCCGATCCCCCTCGTGTACGATGGACTCGGTGTAGCCCCCTTTGCGGTGCCCTGCGCCGGTGTGCTGGGCCGATTCGACCTGGCTCGGCACAGGGTGTTCGTGCCACAGGGTTTCCGAGAATGGCTCGTGGTCGCACAGGTACACCAAGGCCGCGCCATCTGCCTCGATGCGGTAGCCCAGTGTCGTGGCCGGGTGATGAAGGTACTGCGCGAGGACGCGCACGCCATCGAACTCGTGTACGCCCTCTGTGAGTTCCTGGAATGTAATGGTGGCCGGTAGCTGGCCGATCTCGACCGGGAAGTAAGTGAACTCCATCTGACCGGACAGGACTTGCTGCAGCGAGCCCCCGCTGCCCTCCGGCCCGCAGACCGTGATCCGGTTCCCTGGAACGAAGAGCGGGCCAAAAAAGGGGAAACCCTGAATATGATCCCAGTGCGTGTGGCTGAGCAGGATGGTTGCCGTGATGGGTTTGGTGGCACGCGCCATGAGCGCCGCGCCGAGCGCACGTGCGCCGGTCCCGCAGTCAAGAATGAGGCAGGCGCCGGAGCTTGTCGTCACTTCAACGCAGGAGGTATTGCCGCCATAGCGGACGGTGCCCGGGCCCGGCGTGGCAATTGACCCTCGGGTCCCCCAGAATTGGACGCGCATACGGATCTCCAGTGTTATGCGTACTCCACGTGCAGCCGATCAAGATGGCGCACCAGCGCCGCAGCCAGCACCTGGATCTCCTCGGATGCACCGCGTTCGGCCGCCTGCTCCAGCGACGCACCAAGCTCGGTAATCCGCGTGAAGCCGTAACCAACACCGGATCCCTTCATGTTGTGGCCCAGGATGCGAACACTGTTGAAATCGGCCTGATCGAGCGCAGCCGCAATCGCATCGATGTCCGTGCGCCGGTTCTTCAGGTAGCCGGGAACGAGCGTGGCGAGTTCCGGGTCCACCCTCACGCGCAGGGGCCCCATCGTGTGCTCATGGATGGCATTCAGAAGCGTCGCTTTGCGTATGGGCTTGGTCAGGTGCGCCGTACAGCCTGCCTCGAGGCTTTTGCGAACGGCTTCCGGCAAGGCGTGCGCGGTCAGCGCCAGGATCGGTGCCGGCGTCGCATGGTTCTCGATTTCCCATTGACGGATCCTGCGCGTGGCGGAGTAACCGTCCATGACCGGCATCTGGACATCCATGAGCACCAGGTCGTAGCCGCCGCCGACAAACATGTCCAGCGCGATCGCGCCGTTGCAGGCCACGTCGGCACTGTAACCGCTGGCTTTCAGGTAGGACTGAATCAAAAGCACATTGTCCTTGGAGTCGTCGGCGAGGAGAATGCGCAATGACGACACGTCTGCCGGAATTGCTTGAGCCTTGGTCCGGGGCCGCTCTGTTGTCGCGACCGCCCCGCCGCGGGCATCCTGGATCGCCTCCAGCAACTCCGTTTGCTTCACGGGTTTCACCAGGTAGGCCGCCACCCCCAACTCACGGCCGCGTGCGATGTCCCCTGCGCGGTTTTCCGAGGTGAGCATCAGAATCGTCGTTTGCGCCATGTCGGGCTGTTGGTGGATTCTCTGCGCCACCTCGAACCCGTCAACGCCGGGCATGCGGCGATCCAGCAACACCAGGGAATAGGGCCGGTCGGCCTGGGTTGCGCGAAGCAATTCCGCGATGCCCTGCGTGCCGCCCTCCGCCTCAGTCACCACAGCGCCCCAGCGGGTGAGCATTCCTCTGAGGATCAGCCGGTTCGTTGCGTTGTCGTCGATGATCAGGCTTCTCATGCCTGCAAGATTCGTCGCGCTGGAGGGGGCCCGCGCCAAGGGCGCGCTACCGATTTCGAATCGGGCCGTGAAGCAGAAGGTGCTGCCGATTTCGACGTCGCTTTCCGCCCAGATCCGCCCCTGCATCAGCTCGACAAGGCGTCGCGAGATGGCAAGTCCGAGGCCGGTCCCGCCGAACTTGCGCGTGGTGGAGCTGTCGACCTGGGAATAGGGCGCGAAGATCAGCTCGCGCGTCTCGGGCGGAATGCCGATCCCGGTATCGACGACCGCGAATCGCAGTGCGCCGTCGCCGTCGCCGTCAGGGTCATGCTCGACCCGCACGATCACCTCGCCTTTCTCGGTGAACTTGATGGCGTTGCCAATCAGATTGATCAGGATCTGGCGCAGGCGGGCCGGGTCGCCGACCAGCCCGGCGGGAACTTCTGGCCCCATGCGCAGGGCCAGTTCAAGCCCCTTCTCGTGCGCGCGGATGGCCATGATTTCGAGCGTCTTGTCAAGAACTTCGCCCAGATCGAAGTCTAGGCTCTCGAGCGACAGGTGACCGGACTCCACCTTGGACAGGTCGAGGATGTCGTTGATCAGATCCAGCAGTTGACTTCCCGCCTTCCGGAAAATCCGCACATACTCGCGTTGTTCCTGTGCCAGCGGCGTTTCCCACAGCAAGTCCGCCATGCCGACAATGGCGTTCATCGGCGTGCGGATCTCGTGGCTCATGCGGGCGAGGAAGTCGCTCTTGGCGCTGTTCGCGTCCTCGGCAGCCTTTTTTGCCTCCTCCAGTGCGTGATCCACGCGTTTGCGCTCGGTGATGTCGCGCGCCGCGGCAAACACGCCTTGCAGCCTCCTGTTGCGGTCGTAAAAGGTACTCGCGTTGTAGGACACCTCCGTTTCCTTTCCGTCCCAGGCAGACGCCGTGAGTTCGTAGTTGGAGACCTTCTTCTCGGAGAGCACCAGCTTGATGCCGGCCTCGGCGCGCTGCGGATCGGTGAAGAAATTCTTGAACGGCGCGCCAATCAACTCGTCTCGCGTACAACCAGTGAGGGCCTCCATCTGCTTGTTCACATCGGTGATGATGCCTTGTGCATCGGTGGTCATCAGCGCGTCTATGTTCGATTCGATGAGGGAGCGCGTGTAGAACTGCTGGTCGCGCAGACGTTGATCGAGCTTCATCCGCTCCTCGTCGACATGCTTGCGGGCAGTGTTGTCGGTGCCGATCAGCAGGTAGCCGATGATGGCATCGAGCGCGTCGCGCAGCGCTGTGACGGACACCACCGCCGGGAAGCGGCTGCCGTCCTTGCGAATGTAGGTGAGCTCGTAGATGTCCTCGATGCCGCGTGAGGCCTTGAAGACCAAGGCCTCGAAGCCGGGTGTGATCGGGGTGCCGAGCTCCACACTCAGCTCCTTGGCACGCGCGATCACCTCCTGCGGGTCGGAGATGTCGGCCGGGGTGATCTTGTTTACCACCTCGGCAGCCGTGTAGCCAAGCATGCGCTCGGCGCCGACGTTGAAGATCTGGATCACACCCTTGGCATCGGTGGCAATGCTGGAGAAGTTGGCGCTGTTGAGGATCGCGCTTTGCAGCGCGCCGGCCTTGAGCAAGGCCTCTTCAGTCTCCCTGCGCGTACTGCTGTCGATGCCGACCGCAGGCAAGTTGTTGACACGATTCACGCTGCCGGCGGGCTCGTTGATCGCGACGGGATGGGGGTTTGTCGTGGGCATGTCTCACTTTTGTCTGAGGGAGGCTGGTGACCCGAGTGGGATGGTACATCGCCGTCCAATGTCTCGGGTGGAAGTTTGACGCCCGCTGACAGGAATGTTTCTCGCACTCCCCTGGAGAGTCTGTGCGTTGTCACACACAGGCCCATTGATGGCTGGGATCCATGATGCTGAAGCGCGGCAGCATGGACCTGTTGGCGGTGCTGCAGGTCGGCATGGGACTGCCGCGGCATATTGCTGCTGCCTTTGATCAGCCGAGCCGCCGACCCGTCGGCGCAGGCCCAAGGATGGTGACGATGCTGGTGCACAACAACGTGCAGTCGGCATGCCGCAGCCGGGAAGGTCTGGCGCTGCAGTCTGCCGATTGACCGCGGCGGGCGGGCCGTTTGACGGCAGGCCGGGACCTGCTGTCGCACCCGGGTTGCGCGATGTCGTAATGTGGACACCAGGGCCGTTGGTGGTCTCGACAATCCGGGGGCTGGATAATGACGGACATGCGGCTGGCACGCAAGTCTGCCGGTCCCTCCCAGTGCGCTGGATCCGCGCATTTCATCTCACTTTAGGTAAACCGCAATGGCAAAGATGTCTTCGATCATGGAATTTGATCCCGAACTGGGCGCCGCGATGGCCGCCGAGGCCCAGCGCCAGCAGGACCATCTGGAACTGATCGCCTCGGAAAACTACACCAGCGCGCGCGTCATGGAGGCCCAGGGCAGTGTTCTGACCAACAAATATGCAGAAGGTTATCCGGGCAAGCGATACTACGGCGGTTGCGAATTCGTCGACGTGGCCGAAACGCTGGCAATTGAACGCGCCAAGCAGTTGTTCGGTGCCGCTTGGGCCAATGTGCAGCCGCATTCGGGCTCCAGCGCCAACGCCGCAGTCTATATGGCGCTGTTGCAGCCGGGCGACACCATTCTGGGCATGAGCCTGGCCCACGGCGGTCACCTGACGCATGGCGCCAAGGTCAGTTTCTCCGGCAAGTTCTATAACGCCGAGCAATACGGCATCGACACCGCGACCGGCCTGATCGATTACGACGCGCTCGAAGCGAAGGCCGTGGCCTGCAAGCCGAAGATGATCATCGCCGGGTTCTCGGCCTACAGCCGGCACCTGGACTTCGCACGTTTCCGTGCCATCTGCGACAAGGTCGGTGCCTTGTTGTTTGTCGACATGGCGCACGTCGCCGGTCTGGTGGCCGCCGGCTTGTACCCGAACCCGATCCCGTTCGCCGACGTCGTCACCACCACCACGCACAAGACCTTGCGCGGCCCGCGTGGCGGCCTGATTCTGTGCAGGGCCAACCCTGAGATCGAGAAAAAGCTCAACTCCATGGTGTTCCCCGGCACCCAGGGTGGCCCGCTGATGCA
>JBDTMH010000221.1:0-7318 GCA_039934375.1 Burkholderiaceae bacterium
GCGCCCAGGCCTTGAGCACATCCTGGCCGCTGCGGATGCCGCCGTCCATCCAGACTTCGGTCTGGTGGCCGACAACTGCGACGATGGCCGGCAAGGCCGCGATGCTGGAGGGCGCGCCGTCGAGCTGGCGTCCGCCATGGTTGCTGACGACGATGGCGTCTGCGCCGACCTTGACCGCCAGCTTGGCGTCTTCGACATCCATGATGCCCTTGAGGATGAGTTTGCCGCCCCAGCGCTGCTTGACCCAGGCCACGTCCTCCCAGGACAACGTGGGGTCGAACTGCTCGTTGGTCCAGGACGCCAGCGAAGACATGTCGGTGACGCCCTTGACATGGCCGACCAGGTTGCGGAAGGTGTGGCGCCGGGTGCCCAACATGCCCAGCCACCAGCGTGGCTTGGTCGCGATGTCGATGGCATTGCCCAGCGACGGAATCACCGATGCGCGCAGCTTGTTCTTCAAGTCCTTGTGGCGCTGCCCGATCACCTGCAGATCCAGCGTCAGCACCAGCGCGCTGCAACGCGCCGCCTTGCAGCGGTCGATCATGCGCGCCATCGCCTCGCGATCACGCATCATGTACAGCTGGAACCAGAAGGGTGCGCCGGTGTTCTCGGCGATGTCCTCGATCGAGCAGATGCTCATCGTCGACAGTGTGAAGGGGATGCCGAATTTTTCGGCGGCCCGCGCCGCATGGATCTCACCGTCGGCGTGTTGCATGCCGGTGAGGCCCACCGGTGCGATCGACACCGGCATCCTGGCCGCGCAGCCGACCATCTCGGTCGCGGTCGTGCGGTTCTCCATGTTGACCGCGACGCGCTGACGCAGCTTGATGCGCTGGAAGTCGTCGGAGTTGGCGCGATAGGTCGACTCGGTCCACGAGCCGGAGTCGGCGTAGTCGTAGAACATGCGCGGCACGCGCTTTTTCGCCAGCACGCGCAGGTCTTCGATGGTGGTGATGATGGGCACGGATGTCTCCTTGGAACGGGAGACATGTTAGCCGCAGCGCTCCAGCCGGCGATTGAAAGTCGCCGGCCCGGCTTTGAAATTTGGTCCGACCCCGTACGGACCAGGGCCCGCCGGATGGCCGGGCGGGCCCTGGTCGCGCGGGTGGCTGGCGCCGGCGAGTGATCGCCGTGCCGCTTGCAAGAGCGCGTCGCGCCCAAGGGCGGCGCCGTGGGGATCAGCCGAGCCGGATCGGCACGAAGATCTTTTCGCCTTCGCGCTGGATCAACAGCGCCACCGACTTGCTGGACTTGGCGACGATGCCGCGGACCTGCTCCACATCCTTGACTGGCGTTCCGTTCACGGCAAGCACCACGTCTCCGGGCGCGATGCCGGCCCGCTCGGCCGCGCCGGCAACCGCCTCGACCACCAGGCCATTGGGTGCGCCCGCGGCTTGGCGCTCGTCCGGCTGCAGTGGCCGCAAGGCCAGACCGAGTCGGCCCTGGTTGGTCTGGGCGTCGCTGCTGGCCACCTGTTGCGCGTTTTCCTTGGCATTGCCCAGGCTGGCGGTGATGTCGCTCGCCGCGCCCTTGCGCCAGATCTCGAGGTTCACCTTGTCGCCGGGCGACGCCAGGCTGATGATGGCTGGCAGATCGCCCGATGAGGTGATCACCTTGCCGTCGATCTTGCGGATCACGTCACCGACCTGCAGGCCGGCCTTGTCGGCCGGGCCTCCTTTTTCGACCGATGACACCAGTGCGCCTTCCGGCTTGTCCAGGTTGAAAGAATCTGCCAGTGCCTGATTGACCTCCTGGATCACCACGCCCAGGCGCGCATGTTCAACCTTGCCGGTAGCCACGATCTGGTTCTTGACCTTGAGCGCCACGTCGATCGGAATCGCGAAAGACAGTCCCTGGTAGCCACCGGTACGCGAGTAGATCTGCGAGTTGATGCCGATCACTTCGCCGCGGGTGTTGAACAGCGGTCCGCCGGAGTTGCCCGGATTCACCGCCACATCGGTCTGGATGAACGGTACGGCGCTGTCGTCGGGCAGCGATCGCCCCTTGGCAGAGACCACTCCGGCGGTCACGGTGTTCTCGAAGCCGAACGGCGAGCCGATCGCCAGTACCCATTCGCCAACCCGCAGATCCTGAATATTGCCGGTCTTGACGATTGGAAGGTTTGTCGCGTCGATCTTGAGCACCGCGATGTCGGTCTTGGGGTCGCTGCCCAGCACCTTGGCGACGAATTCGCGCCGGTCGGTCAACTTGACCGTCACGTCGGTCGCATTGCGCACCACATGGGCATTGGTCAGAATGATGCCATCGGCACTGACGATGAAGCCCGATCCCTGTCCACGGGTAGGCATCTCGCGCGGCATTTGCTGGCCCTGGCCCGGTCCCTGCTGGAAGTGGCGGAAGAATTCCTGGAACGGATCGCCGCCATTCGGTGCCGCGCCGGCCATCGGACCTTCGTCCGAGGTCTTGGTCATGCCGCTGACGCTGATGTTGACGACGGCCGGGCCGTTTTCCGCGGTGATGCGGGAGAAGTCCGGCAACGCCATGGGCACGTTCGGCGTCGCAGTTACCATCGCGACCGGCGTCGCCGCGTGGGCGCTGCGCACGTTCTGAACGGCGGTGACGCCGGCGCCACCGATGACACCGGCGGTGATCAGCGCCAGCACCAGGCGCGAGGATTTGAGGGACATCTGCTTCATGGTGACTCCGGAATGGGAAGTTGTAATGTCTGGAATATGCGCGCCGGGTCTTAGGACGGGCTTAAGCCGTCGAGGCGCCGGGCGCCATGCCTCAGGTTTACGCACTGCGGTCGTGCGTTTACATGCCAGACACCGAATGCGGATACGATCCCAGTCGCAAAGCGGTGATCTCCGTCTTGCCCCGGGACACCCGTGGCGTCGGCAACAGATTGAATTTGTCCCATGAATCCTGAGACCGTGGTTGAACCGGTCAACAGCGCGCCGTCCCGTGGCGCGTTGTTGCTTATGCAGCAACGTGGCAGCGTGTTGCCCTGGATCCTCGTGATCCTGCTGGCGGCAGCTGCAGGCGTCGGATGGTGGCAATGGAAGCTGCGTTCGGCCGACACCGCTGCCACGCAACGCGGACCCGGCACACCTGGCGCTGGTGGCGGTGGCCGCTTCGGTGGTTCTGGCCGCACCCAGCCGGTATCGGTTGACAAGGTCCGACGCCAGGATGTGCATGTGAATGTCAGTGCCATCGGAACCATCACCGCATCGGACACCGCGACGGTCCGGGCGCAGGTCAGCGGTGTGCTGTTGTCGCTGGGTTTTGCCGAAGGCGAACAGGTGCGGCAAGGCCAGCTGCTGGCGCAGCTCGATCCGCGCGCCTTCCAGGCTGCGGTGTCCCAGGTGGAGGGCGCCATGGCGCGCGACAAGGCCTCGCTCGACAACGCCCGCGTTGACCTGCTGCGCTACCAGGACCTGCTGGGCAAGGATGCCATCGCCAAGCAGCAGGTGGATACCCAGGCTGCCCTGGTGCGCCAGCTCGAGGGCACCGTCAAGACCGACGATGCCGCGCTGCAAAGTGCCCGGCTGCAGTTGTCCTACACCCGTGTGACGGCGCCGATCGCCGGGCGCGCCGGGCTCAAGCAGGCCGATATCGGCAACATGGTGCAACCAGGCGACAGCAATGGCATCGTGATCATCACGCGCACACGGCCCATCGCGCTGCTGTTCTCGGTGCCGTCGGCCCATGTCAGCCAGATCGTGGCGCGATTGCGCAACAAGCAGCCGATGCAGGTCGAGGCATGGGACCGTGGCGGCAGCGTGCGGCTGGCCACTGGCAAGGTTGCGACAGTGGACAACGCGATCGACCCCACGACCGATACGCTCAAGGTCAAGGCGCTGTTTCCCAACCTGGACGATGCCTTGTTTCCGAACCAGACCGTCAGCGTACGCCTGCGCCTCGACACGCTGTCCGATGCCCTGACGGTTCCGTCAGCGGCGCTGCTCAAGGGTGCGCAGGGGGCCTATGTCTGGGTCGTCGATGACACGGGCACTGTGCATGCACGGGTCATCACGCCGGGTACGGTGGACGGCAATCGCACAGCGTTCGAAGGCCCGTTGCAGGAAGGCGAGACGGTGGTCATCGACGGCGTCGACCGTCTGCGCGAGGGGGCCAAGGTCGAGGTGATCGCCAGCGACCCTGCGGCGCGCGTAGGCAATCGGGTGCGGCCACCGCGCACCGGGGCGTCGGGCCCAGCGGGCAGCGGCAAGGCGGCGCACGCTGGCGCCGGCCCGGCAGCCAGGTCGGCCAGCGGTTCAGCAGCGGCGTCGGCGGGATCGGCAGCGGCGCCAACGGGATCGGCAGCGGCCGAGGGCGGGCAGGGCAGCGGTCGCCCGCGCTGGATGGACCGCGTGCCGCCTGAAATGGTTGAAAAGCTCAAGGCCATGAGCCCCGAGGAGCGGCGGGCCTGGTTCCAGCAGAACCGCGCAAGCTTGCTGCCGCCATCGGGCGCCGGCAACTGAGCGCCGCGGCGTCGCACCATGAATCCGTCACGCCTGTTCATCGAGCGGCCGGTCGCGACCTCATTGCTGATGCTGGCGATCGTGCTGGCCGGCCTGATCGGCTACCGGCTGCTGCCACTGTCGGCCTTGCCCGAGGTCGACTACCCGACAATCCAGGTCACGACCTTGTACCCGGGCGCCAGTCCGGATGTGATCTCGACCACAGTCACGGCGCCGCTGGAGCGCCAGTTCGGCCAGATGCCAGGGCTGAGCCAGATGACATCGGGCAGTTCCGGCGGCGCCTCGGTCATCACCTTGCGTTTTTCACTGGGCCTGTCGCTCGATGTAGCCGAACAGGAGGTGCAGGCAGCGATCAATGCCGGCGCCAACCTGCTGCCCAGCGATCTGCCGATGCCACCGGTATACAGCAAGGTCAATCCGGCCGATGCGCCGGTACTGACGATTGCAGTCACCTCGCCGTCACTGCCGGTGATCAAGATCCACGACCTGGTCGAGAACCGGCTGGCGCCCAAGTTGTCGCAGGTCGACGGGGTCGGGTTGGTCAGCCTGGCTGGCGGCGGTCGCCCTGCCGTGCGCATCCAGGCCAATCCGGGTGCATTGGCGGCAGTCGGAATGTCGCTGGACAACATTCGCAGTGCGATCGCATCGGCCAACGTCAACCAGGCCAAGGGCAGTTTCGACGGCGCGCAGCGCGCCTCGACCATCGACGCCAATGACCAGCTGCGTTCGGCCGCCGAGTACCGCGAGCTGATCCTGGCCTGGCGCAATGGCGCACCGCTGCGCCTGAAGGATGTCGCGCAGATCGTCGACGATGCCGAAAATCTGCGCCTGGCGGCCTGGGCCGACCGCACGCCGGGCGTGATTCTCAACGTGCAGCGCCAGCCCGGCGTCAACGTGATCGAGACGGTGGACCGGGTCAAGGCCTTGCTGCCGCGGCTGCAGGCCACGCTGCCGGCGTCGGTCGACGTGCAGCTGATTGCCGATCGCACGACAACGATCCGCGCGTCGGTCGACGATACCCAGTTTGAACTGCTGCTGGCGATCGCGCTGGTGGTGATGGTGATCTTCATGTTTCTGCGCAGCACCAGCGCCACCATCATTCCCAGCGTGGCAGTGCCGGTGTCGTTGATCGGCACGTTCGGCGTAATGGTTCTGGCGGGCTTTTCGATCAATAACCTGACCTTGATGGCGCTGGTGATCTCCACCGGCTTCGTCGTCGACGACGCCATCGTCATGATCGAGAACATTGCGCGTTTTGTCGAGCAGGGGGATTCGCCAATGCAGGCGGCGCTCAAGGGCAGCCGGCAGATCGCCTTCACCATCATCTCGCTCACAGTGTCACTGCTCGCGGTGCTGATTCCGCTGCTGTTCATGGGTGACGTGGTCGGCCGCTTGTTCCACGAGTTCGCGATCACGCTGGCGGTTGCGATCCTGATCTCGGCGGTCGTGTCGCTGACACTGACGCCCATGATGAGTGCGCGGCTGTTGCGCCCCGAGCGCGAACGCAGGCACACCCGTCTGGGTGCCTGGGCAGGTCATTCGTTCGAGCGTTTGATCGCGGTCTACGGGCGTGGCCTGACCTGGGTGCTGGACCGGCCGGGCCCGGCGATGCTGGTGTTCTTTGCCACACTGGCGCTGACCGCCTTGTTGTATATCTGGGTGCCCAAGGGATTTTTCCCGGTGCAGGACACCGGCCTGATCCAGGTGGTCACCGAGGCCACGCAGACCACTTCGTTTGACGCGATGGCCGCACGCCAACAGGCGCTGGCCGAGGTGATCCTGAAAGACCCCGATGTGGCACATCTGACCTCGTTCATCGGTGTCGATGGTGCCAATCCGACGCTCAACACCGGGCGCATGCAGATCGCGCTCAAACCCTTTTCCCAGCGCACGCTGTCGGCCAGCGCGATCATCCGTCGGCTCGGTGAGGAGACTTCTCATGTGCCGGGCATTGCCGCCTATATGCAACCGGTGCAGGACCTGACGATCGAGGACCGGGTGTCCAAGACACAGTACCAGTTTTTGCTCAGCTCACCCGATTCCGAGGCGTTGGCCACCAGCACCGCGGCGCTGATCGCAAAACTCAAGGTGCTGCCGCAACTGGCCGACGTCGCCAGCGACCTGCAGAACCAGGGCTTGCAGGCCTTTGTGCAGATTGACCGCGAGGCGGCCGGTCGCCTCGGCGTGACGGTGGCCGCGATCGACAATGCCTTGTACAACGCGTTCGGCCAGCGGCTGATCTCCACCATTTATACACAGTCCAGCCAGTACCGGGTGGTGCTCGAAACGGCCGAGCAGTTCCAGCGCGGCCCGCGTGCGCTGGAGGGTCTGTATGTTCCGGGCAGCAGCACCGGCGCCAACGGCGTGGCCACTACGGCACAAGTGCCGCTCACCGCGGTGGCTCGTATCAGCGAGCGGGCGACGGCGCTGGCGATCAACCACGTGGCGCAGTTTCCGGCAGCCACCGTGTCGTTCAACCTCGCGCCTGGCGTGGCGCTCGGTGACGCGGTGGATGCGATCCGTGCGGCCGAAGCGCAGATCGACATGCCGGCCAGCGTGGAGACCAGTTTTCAGGGTGCGGCCGAGGCGTTTCGCGCGTCGCTGACCAGCACGCTGCTGCTGATCCTGGCGGCGGTGGTGACGATGTATATCGTGCTGGGCGTCTTGTATGAGAGTTACATTCACCCGATCACGATCCTGTCCACATTGCCGTCGGCCGGACTGGGCGCCTTGCTGGCGATGTTTGTTGCCGGGCTGGACCTGGGCATCGTCGCGGTCATCGGCATCGTGCTGCTGATCGGTATCGTGAAAAAGAACGCGATCATGATGATCGACTTCGCGCTCGATGCCGAACGCGAGCAGGGCCTGGCCCC
>JBDTMH010000222.1:0-7218 GCA_039934375.1 Burkholderiaceae bacterium
TAGGCCGTTGCCAACGCCGTCAGCAGTTCGGCCTTGGCCGCAGGCAACGCCAAGTCTTTGCTGGCAAACTCGTCAATCAGTTTCTTGGACTGCCCCTGCGCCAACATCGCCTGCGCCAGTGGAGGCACGACTTTTTCATCCGGATAATTGAGCGCCATAGCCTTGCGCAATTCAGTCTCGGCGCCCACCGCATCCCCGCTGCGCAATAGCGCCACGCCCAGGATGTAGCGTGCCTCCGCGAGATCCGGGTTCTGCTGCAAGGCATTCTTGACCTGGATCACCGCTGACTTCAGGTCGTCCTTGGCCATATAGTCCCGCGCCGAAGCCAGCATGGCCTCCGGCTTTTCGCCGCTGCAGGCGACAAGAGCTAGCGCAAGCAATAGAGACGCCGCCATGGCGCGACGGACAAATGGAATGGGGGTCAGTTTCATGTCTTCACTTTCACGATGGTGGGGCGCAGACTATCCGTCGTTCTACTTCAGGCCCAGCTTGTGCATGAGGTCGTACAAGGTCGGGCGGCTGATACCCAGAATTTCGGCGGCCTTGACCATATTGCCATTGACTCGGCCAAGTGCCGCCACGATGGCATTCTTTTCCGCGCTATCGCGAATGGTGCGCAAATCCAGCGACTCGGACGGGTCGAGGTCCTGCGGCAACTCCAGACCGACGTCGTCGCGCGTGATCTGGCTGCCATCGGTCATGATGACGGCGCGCTTGATGCAGTTCTCCAGTTCGCGGATATTGCCAGGCCACCCATGCGCCTCGATTGCCCGCACCGCATCTTCGCTCAGCGTCAGGCTGCCGCGATTTTGTTCCTGGGCGAATCGGCGCACGAACGCGTGTGCCAGCAGAGCCGAGTCGCCAACGCGGCTGCGCAATGGCGGTATCTCGACCACGATCTCGGCCAGTCGGTAATACAAGTCTTCGCGGAATCGACTTTCCTTGGTCAGCGCCATCAAGTCCTGGTGCGTCGCGCACACGATGCGCACGTCGACAGGGATTTCCTGACGCCCACCGATGCGTTCGATGGTGCGCTCCTGCAGGAAACGGAGCAGCTTGGCCTGCAGTGAGAACGGCAGGTCGCCGATTTCGTCGAGCATCAGCGTACCGCCGCTGGCCATCTCGATTTTCCCCAGCGTTGTCTTGGCAGCGCCGGTAAATGCGCCTTTTTCGTAGCCGAACAATTCGCTCTCGAGCAAATTCTCCGGGATGGCTGCGCAATTGATGGCGACGAACTTGCCCGGTTTGCGTTGCGAGGCCTGGTGCAGCCCCCGCGCCAGCAGTTCCTTGCCGGTGCCGCTCTCACCCAGAAGCAGGACCGTCGCATTGCTGGATGCGACTTTCTCGATGGTCCGGCAAACCCGCAGCATTCCGGGATCACGTGTGGTCAAGCCCGCCAGCGCGTCCGGCTGGTAGGCCAGTTGCAAGCGACGGTTCTCCGCCTGCAATTCGGCCAGACGGAATGCACGTTCGACCGTCAGGTTGAGCAGTTCAGGCTCGAACGGTTTGGCAAAAAAGTCGTAGGCACCCATGGCAACCGCCCGCAAGGCATTGGCCCGGTCGTTCTGGCCGGTCAGCACGATGACCTTGATATCGGCATCGAGCGCCAGCAATTGCTCAAGCAGCTTGAAACCCTCGGATACCGAATCCGGATCCGGCGGCAGGCCCAGGTCCATGGTGACGACGGCCGGCTGATGGCGCCGTGCCTGCGCGATGGCCGACTCCCGATCGTGCGCGGTGACCGACTCGAACCGGTCCAACGACCATTTGATCTGCTTCTGCAGGGCCAGATCGTCTTCAACGATCAGCAACGCGCGTGATTTATCTGTGGTCATGTCGCTTCGAGTGGTTGTAGATCCGAATGCCGTTGCGATTCAAACAGGGGCAGCAACACCGTGATGACCGTCCCCTGACCGATCTTGCTGTCGACCGTGATCTTTCCACCCAATTCTTGCACGTACTGGAAGCTTTCATACGCACCGATGCCCATGCCGGCCTGCTTCGTGGTCTGGAACGGCTTGAACAGCCGCTCACGGACAAACTCTTCGCTCATGCCCTGCCCGGTGTCACCCACTTCCACCAGCGCCTGTCCGCCACTGCGGTCGAGTTTGAGCCAAACCCGCCCCGAGGCCGCTGTCGCGTCAAAGGCGTTCTGCACCATGTGGCCGATGACGCGCTCAAGCCGCTCCTCATGGCCCCGGGTCACGACCGCGACTGTCAGATCGAGTTCAAGAGTGCGGCCACGTTCCAGTGCAACTGCCGCAAGACGGTGGGCGATCGCCTCGAGCTCAACACCAAAGGCGGTGCCGGTCGGCGTGGCCCCTTCGCGCAATTGCAGCATCAGTTGGCGCATGCGGTCCAGCGCGTTGTCCACGGTGATCAGCATGTCTTCACGGAACTCCGGGTTGTCCTTCAGGCGCTCGGCATTCTTCATCATCAGCGACAGCTGTGTCACGACGTTTTTCAGATCGTGCACGACAAACGCCGACATCCGGTTGAAAGCATCAAACTTGCGCACCTCGAGCAGCGCTTCGGTCGCCTGCATCAGCGCAAGAAAACTGGCGGCCTGCCGGCCCGCGGTCTTGAGCAGATCGTTCACTTCCCAGTTGACGTCCATCGGCGCCCGCGCGCTTGCCAGCACGACGAATCCGATCAACCCTTCGCCCACATGCAGAGGCACCACCAGCCAGGCCTGCGGCAACTCCTGCAGCCAGACTGGCAATACCAGCGTCCCGTAGCGCCGGGGATAAGAGCGGTATTCCTCCAGGTTGACGACCCAGCCGCTGCCGCGCAGGAATTCGGCCAGCGACGAGTCCTGCGGCTCGGGCGCCGGACTCTGGGCCATGTTCCAGCGCGCGGACTGGCGGAACATCGTGTCGTTGCGTGTTTTCAGCCACAAGGCACCGCCCGGGCTGTCGAGCAAGTCGGCCAGGCCACGCGCCACCTGCTGCCCCATCTGTTGCGGCGAGTTCTGGGCCGATAACGTCTGGGTGAAGCGCAACCATTCCTCGCGGTAGTCGTAGCGATACCGGAAGAAGTGCTTGCCCATGAACACCCGAAGCCGAGCCCGCATCGAAGCCGACATCGCCAGCACCATCAACACGACCAGCGCGACGAAGATCAGGCCCAGCTGCAAAGCCCTGCCCCAGTCGCCGCCGAAGTAGCGCACGTAATAACCGACGCCGGACACGAACACGAGGTACGCACCGGCAATCATGAGCGTTGCCGAATGGAACGCCGCCTTGCGCGAGATCTGGATTTTGGACAACCACTCTTTGTGCCGCGAGGTAGACAAAAGCAGCAACGGCACCACCAACGCGTGGACGACTCCCCGCATGCTGAATGCATCCGCATCGATCGCGTTGAACAACACGGCCTGCGAGTACAGATACACATCGAAGGCGAACAGTCCTGCCAGGCCAAGGCACAAAGGCTTGATGTTCCAGCGCGAGTCCATCACGACATTGCGAAACAGCTGTTCGAGCAAAACCACTCCCAACACCGGAAGCGACAGATTGCTGAAGAGCAGCAACTTGCGCATGGCCGGTGGTTCGATCAGGCCCCCGGCACCAACGAGCTGCGCAACGATTGCCGCCAGCACGGCCAGGTACGCCATCGGCTTGAGCTGGCCCAGTCCAGCGTCCGACCGTCCCTCCTTGCGTTGCTGCAGCACTAACAGCAGAAAAGCGAACCAGGCCCCGTAGCGCAAAACGTCGATCAGGGTCGAGAGCATCGACACCATGCCCAGACCGGTCAGCAGATAGGCCAGCATCAGCCAGCCCCAGGCCGAGCTGCCGAGCGCGCCGAGTAGCATCGCACGCTTGGCCGCCTCGGCGCGCATGCTGCCGTACCCGCGACGCCAAAGACTGAGCGCCAGCACGCCGTAGGCAAACCCGGCGAGTCCATAACTCCAGGCTGTCAGTGTCAGGTTGTCGAATTGCATGTCGTCAGCCAGCGGCCAGGAGAACGCAAACCGCGCCTTGCATCGACACGCTTACTGCGCGCCCTTGGCGGTCAGAACCACGCCGACCGTTTCGAACAGGACGACCAGATCGAGGAACAGCGTGTGGTTCTTCACGTAGTACAGGTCGTACTGCAGCTTCTCTGCCGAATCTTCGACCGAGGCGCCATAGTGGTACCGCACCTGCGCCCAGCCCGTCACGCCTGGCTTCACGCTTTGGCGCACCGCAAAATACGGCAGTTCATGCGTCAGCTTGTCGACGAAGTACGGCCGCTCCGGCCGCGGACCGACCAGACTCATGTTGCCGCTCAGCACGCTGAAGAGTTGGGGGAGTTCGTCGATCCGCAGCTTGCGGATGACACGCCCGACCCGGGTCACCCGGTCATCCTGCGCGCTCGCCCAGCGCGGTTGCCCATCTTTTTCGGCGTCTATGCGCATGCTGCGGAACTTGATCACGTTGAAAAGCCGGCCGTTCAGGCCAACGCGCTCCTGCAGGTACAGGATCGGAGCCCCTCCTTCGACGACGATCGCGATCGCTGTCAGCAACATGATCGGCGATGCAATGACGATCAGGACGGCGGCACAGACGATGTCGAACAGGCGCTTGACCACGGTACGCACCCAGCCCTGGCTGAAGCCCTCGCCAAATATCAACCAGCCGGCGGAAACCGAATCCAGTCGGATCTGGCCCAGCGTTTTCTCGAAGTGCGTGGCCATGTCGACGACGCGCACACCCTGCAACTTGCAATCCAGCAACTCGCGCAAAGGCATGCTGCCACCCCGGCGCTCGGCCAGCGCCACGACGATCTCATCGACCTGCTGCTCCATCACGATGTCGGTCAGCGAGGTATTGGGCGACAGAATGCCCCAGGCCGACACCTCGGCAACCGATTCATTGGGACTGGCGTAATACCCAACCAGATCCACGTGCGGATCAGACTTCTGCAGCGTGCGGCCCACCAGCTTGGCCCGTGTGCCGGTGCCGAATACCAGCACGCGCTGGCGCATCATCGACTGGGCTCCCGAATGGCCGACATGGACCCGGTGCATCATCATCAAGATGATCCCACCGGCCACGGCAATGGCCACGAAATCGTAGTCATTCAGCCCCAGCGGCAATACCCGAAGCACCACGTAAGCCATTGGCAGTATGAGACAAAGCGACAGGACAGCGCGCGCGCGCGATTGCGCAACAGAACGGTTGTGCACACGCTGGTAAAAACCCAGCGCGGCGTTGATCGTCAGCGCGCCGATTCCCAGAAGGGCCGCCGATGGGAGCGCGACGGACGCAGCGCGAACCAGATCCTGTGCATGCCATCCAACCGACAACAACACCGTCACCAGAACCAGTCCGAAATCAAGAAGAATCTGAAAAAAGGTGCGCCGGTGAATGTAATGGTTGAAGATTTTTATCATTCTCGTGCCGGTGTGTCCTTGTGGCTACCCACGTCTGTGCAAGTGCAGACTACGCGTACCGTCAAAGCACGCGCAGCCAACCGAATGCCGATACTACACGCCATCGCGCACCGTCCTGGATTATCCGATGAGAGCGTACCATCGCCATTATTGGCGCCATAACAACACGTCAATGGGCGTTCGGTGGCCGCCAAGGCGGCACTTTTTCACGATCTGCAGGTAACTGGATCGCGAAAAAAGCGAGGAGATAGGCCAGAAACGTGACGCGGGGGACGTCAATGACGCTGCCGAACACGCCTGCCAGCAGAACACCCACCAACGCAACGATCAGAATCCGAGCCAGGGAACGCGATGCGCCTTGCACGTGCCACAGGCGCCACAGCGCCAGCCAGACCAGAGCCAGGAACACCAGCAGCCCGGTCGCACCACGCTCAACCAGCAGTTCCAGGAACAAGTTGTCGGCATGCCAGGGCAGGTAATAGTATTGCGCCGCCGGGAACCAGCGCGCCAACTGCGCCTTGAATTCGCCATTGTGAATCAGATCGGCCGAATCGCCAGCCGTGAGCGCGACGCGACTGATGTCGGCTTCGCCGCCCGCATTGAAGGTGCTCAGCATGAACATGCCCAGTCGCGGCGCATACCAGGGTTGTGAGCGGAATACCGGCCCCTGCAACTGCCGGGTCTGTCGACTCCAGTTTGATGCACTGGGGAGCACGCTGAACAGACCGAATTGGCAATCCCAGTCGTACAAGAGGTGCCGTTCGCAGACCTCGGCGGCCACCAGCGTAGGCGTGGGGGCATACAGATCCAGTTCGACCTGGTAGCGCACGCCCGGGACGATCTGCACGCGCTGGGTCAGGCCATAGCTGGCCACCGAATTCGTACGCCCGTGGGAAGCCCACAACTTGACGCTATCCCTTCCCAGGGGGCCATCGGGCTGCTTCGCATGCCAGCTGATCTGGCCGAGGAACTTGCCCTCGGGTGCGTCCTGGTCGTAAAGCGCTGGGAATCGCCCAATGCCGACACCCCAGGTCCAGTCTGCAATCGACTGTGGCAAAGCCAATGCTTGCTGCCAGTGTTCGAAACGCGCATCCAGTACCTTGCCGGTGCTCTCCAGCCGGTTCAGCAGAAAACTCCCGGCGCCCCAATTCGGCAAAGCCAGCGCGACGGCAGCCAGCAGCAGCCAGGCGCCCAGCGACAAGCCCGTGCTCCAGCGGCGGCCAGTGCTTTGCGAACCAGGTTCGGCGCCACTTGCGTCGCCGCCCCCGCGCGGCCGCAACCACGCAGCGATGGCCAGGCCCAAGGCCGGCAACGCGACTGAAAGGTACACATTGCGCGAAAACGTGACGACACAGACATAGATCAACACGATCGCAAGCGCCACCGCGGCCACCCGACTCCAGGGCCTTCGCGCGACAGCCACCGCCCACCAGGAAAATGGCATGGCCAACGCAAGGTAGGCATCGATGGCGCCGCCGCCCACGTGCATCTCCCAGAACAGACCGGTCGCGCGGTATACGGCATCGAAATCGAACAAGCCGGGAAAGGCCATTCGCTCCCAGACAACGGCGATGGCAACGGTCACAAGCCCGATCAGCATTCCCGTGGCCAGTCGCCGCCCCGCCAACGCTGCGTCGCGGGCGATGACATCCCGGCACAAGGCGACCGACAGCAGACCGAAAACCAGACTCTTGGCGACGCGAACGCTGTTCATCGGATCGGCATAACCCTGGTACCAACCCTGTCCGAGACCGCCAGCGTCGACCAGACCCCGCACCAGGCCAATCAAGCCGGACAAGGACAAGGCACCCAGCAAGACCCATTGGACGCGGTCGGCAGGC
>JBDTMH010000223.1:0-7196 GCA_039934375.1 Burkholderiaceae bacterium
GGCACGACGGCGTGCGCCCTGATGTCCGCCATATGTAGCCAGGATGTAGCCAGGAGCCCAGAAATGCCGCAATCGTTGACCCCTTTGTCCCGTTCCCGATCGATGCCTGCCGTCGATGCCAATGCCGTGGGGCCGCGTTTCGCCTTTGTCCACGCAAGCTGGCACCCGTCAATTGTGCACAAGGCGCGCGATGGTTTCCTCGACGCAATGGCGCGACTGGGCGTCGCGCGCGACGCGATCGATGTGCTGGATGTTCCCGGTGCGTTCGAGTTGCCGCTGATGGTCCGCACGCTGGCCCGTAGCGGCCGCTACGACGCGATCGTGGCCTGTGCACTGGTGGTCGATGGCGGCATCTACCGGCATGAGTTTGTCGCGCAGGCGGCGGTGCAGGGCCTGATGACGGTGCAGCTCGACACCGGCGTGCCGGTGTTGTCGGTGGTGCTGACGCCGCATCACTTCCAGCCAATCGAAGAGCACCAGGAGTTCTTCGGCGCGCATTTCGTCGTCAAGGGTGGCGAAGCTGCCGACGCCTGTGTCCGCACGGTACAGAATTTGCGTCGCGCCGCGCTACGCGCAACAGACGATCCGGTTACCGATTCGGGTGGCCCCGACACGATCCAATAATCCGGCCGCAATGGCGCTCGCATGAGGCAGGAACAGTTCCGATCCAAGGGTGTCGAGTCGTCGTATGCCTGGCTGCGTCTGATGGTCAGCCTGGCGCTGATGACCATCGGCGGCGTCGGCATGTATGGGTCGGCCGTGGTCCTTCCCGCCATGCAGGCCGACTTTGCCGTTCCACGCGCAGACGCCTCCTTGCCCTATACGGTGACTTTGATCGGTTTCGGTATCGGGGGCATCGTCATGGGTCGGCTGGCCGACCGCTACGGCGTGATGGCGGTGGCGCTGATCGGCGCACTCGGGCTGGGCGTCGGATTTGCCGCTGCCGGTTCGGCGAGCAGCCTGTGGCAGTTCAGTTTAGCCCATGGTCTGTTGATCGGTCTGCTGGGCACATCGGCGACCTTTGCGCCGCTGGTGGCCGACACCTCGCAATGGTTCGATCGCCGGCGCGGCATTGCGCTGGCGATCTGCATGAGCGGCAACTACCTGGCGGGCGCTGTCTGGCCGCCGATCATGCAGCATTTCATCGATTCCGTGGGCTGGCGTACCACCTATGTCGGCTTGGGGGTGGTGTGTTTCGTGACCATGGTTCCACTGGCATTGTTGCTGCGGGACCGACCTCCAGTGGCGCCGGTCGTGCCAGTTGCGGGCGCTGGCGCGCGAGCGCCGGCGCCGTTGCGCTCGGCCCGGTTCGTCGGCCGCTCCGATCCGGCGCGGCCGCTCGGCCTGCATCCGGCGATGTTGCAGTTCCTGCTGTGTGTGGCTGGGGTGGCTTGTTGTGTCGCGATGGCCATGCCGCAGGTCCATATCGTGGCCTATTGCACCGACCTGGGTTTTGGCGCCGCGCGCGGTGCCGAAATGTTGTCGCTGATGATGGCGGCCGGCATCGTCAGCCGCCTTGCGTCGGGCTGGATATCGGACCATATCGGCGGCTTGCACACGCTGCTGCTCGGTTCGATATTGCAAGGCGTGGCGCTGCTGATGTTCCTGCCATCGAGCGGGCTGGTGCCGCTGTTTGTGGTGTCCGGCATGTTCGGCCTGTTCCAGGGGGGCATCGTCCCCAGCTACGCGCTGGTGGTGCGCGAGTACTTCACACCGATGCAGGCGGGTGCGCGCGTGGGTACCGTGCTGATGGCAACTTTGCTTGGCATGGCGCTGGGTGGCTGGATGTCGGGTGCCATCTTCGACTGGACGGGCTCGTACCGTGCCGCGTTCGTCAATGGCCTCGCCTGGAATGGCCTGAACCTGGCGATCGTCGGTTTCCTGATCTATCGCGCCCGCACCGGGCACCCGCCGGCGCGGCCGACGCCGCCGGTCGGAGCCCTTCCGATCTGAGCCATGCGCGCCGTCGTGTTGTCCGATCGGCGGCGCTGGCTGCAATTGGCGCTGGCGGGCGCCGCCGGTCTGTGTCTGCCCCGGGTGGGTACGGCCAGGGCGCCGCTCAAGGACTATCCGTTCTCGCTGGGGGTCGCCAGCGGCTCAGCGCGGGCCGACTCGGTGGTGTTGTGGACCCGGTTGCTGCGCGGTAGCAGCTTTGCGCTCGCACCCGCTGCCGGTGCGTTTGCCGTTGCATGGGAAGTGGCCGACGACGAGGGCTTTCGCCACATCGTGCGCCATGGGCGGGCCCAGGCCGAGCCGGAGCTGGCGCACAGCGTGCACGCCGAGGTGGACGGCCTGCAACCGGACCGCTGGTACTTCTATCGTTTCATGCTCGGCGAGGCGGTGAGCCCGGTGGGCCGAACCCGCACCTTGCCGCTGCCGGACGCGGTGGTGACCCGTTTGCGCATCGCGTACGCGTCGTGCCAGAAATGGGAGGACGGGTATTTTTCGGCCTGGCGCCATATGCGGGACGAGCGCCTGGATGCGGTGCTGTTCCTGGGCGACTACATTTACGAGTACCCGGGCAATCGCAGCGGTCTGCGCAGTCCCGGCGGTGGCTGGGTGCTGGACCTCGAGGGTTATCGGCGACGTTACGCGGTCTACAAGGGTGACCCGGACCTGCAGGCCATGCACCAGGCCTGCCCCTGGTGGATGACCTGGGACGACCACGAGGTGCAGAATGACTACGCGGGCGAGCATGCCGGCTATGGAGGGCCGGGCGACCCATCCGTGCCGGCGGCGTTTGCTGCCCGGCGACAGGCTGCTTATCAGGCTTATTACGAGCACATGCCGCTGCGTGCCAGCACCTTGAGAGCGGCCTTCGGCGGCCCAGGCGCGGGCAGAGTGCGCATCCACGACCGGGTGCAATTCGGCCGCCTGGCATCGGTGCACCTGCTGGATGCGCGCCAGTACAAGGATCCGCAGGTTTGCACCCGCGATGGACGGGCCGGTGCCGGCACCATTGATCCGGCAGCATGCGCGCGCTGGGCCGAGCCCGGACGCAGCATGCTGGGAATGGCCCAGGAGCACTGGCTGGATGCGTCACTGGCCGATCGCCACACCGGACAGACACGCTGGAATCTGCTGGCGCAGCAGACCGTGTTCGGTCAGCGCGATTTCCGTCCGGGTCCGGGCCGCATCCTGGTCAACGATGGCTGGGACGGGTATCCGGCCGCGCGTCGTCGACTGACCGACAGCCTGCGTCAGCACCAGGTGCCCAATCCGGTGTTCCTGGGCGGTGACGTCCATGCGAATTGGGTCGGCCATGTGCTGGCCGATCATGATCGTGCGGATTCGCCGACTGTGGCGGTGGAATTTTGCGGCACCAGCATCACCTCACGCGGCGGCGGCAACGGCCGCCTGGCGGCGCTGCTGGCAGAGAACCCGCATTGCGTGTTTGCGGATGGTGTGCAGCATGGCTACGGCATCGCCGAGCTCACGGCGGCCGGTCTGCAGGCCGATCTGCGTATCGTCAGTGACGTGCGCAAGCCGGACGCCAGCATCTCGACGCTGGCAACATTCACGGTCGAGCCAGGCAGGCCGCGCATCTCGCGCAGCTGAAACGCGCAGACGCCGTCAGGGTGCGGCAGGCGCAGGGTTGCCGCGTTTTTCGTGGGTCTTTTGCATGACCTGCTCGACCGAACCATCGACGTTCTGGCGCTCCAGCCGCACCGCGAAACCCCACAGGTATGCCAGGTGTTCGAGCACGGTCTCGCTGGACGCGTCCAATGGCCGGCGCTGGTGCGCAAAATGCCGCAGCGTCAACGACCGGTCGCCGCGCAGGTCGACATTCCAGACCTGCAGGTTGGGGTCGCGCCGGCCCAGATCGTACTGCTCTGACAACCGCTGACGCACGGCCTGGTAGCCGGCGCTGTCATGGATGGCGCCGATCTGCAGCTTTCGTTTGCTGTCGTCGTCCAGTACCGAGAAGAAGCGGAACTCGCGCATCAGCCGGGGCGACAGATACTGCGCAATGAAGCTCTCGTCCTTGAAATTCTGCATCGCGAAGTCGAAAGTCTCGCGCCAGTCGCTACCGGCGATCTGCGCAAACCATTCGCGGTCTTCGTCGTCCGGCTGCTCGCAGATGCGCCGGATGTCGCGCCACATCGCAAAGCCCAGCGCATACGGGTTGATACCCGAATAATGCGGGCTGTTGTACGGCGGCTGGTACACCACGTTGGTATGCGACTGCAGGAACTCGAGCATGAAGCCGTCCGACAGGCCACCGTCGTCGTACAAGGTGTTGAGCAGCGTGTAGTGCCAGAACGTGGCCCAACCCTCGTTCATCACCTGGGTCTGGCGCTGTGGGTAGAAGTATTGACCGATCTTGCGCACGATGCGCACCACCTCGCGTTGCCAGGGTTCGAGCAGCGGTGCATGCTTCTCGATGAAGTAAAGCAGGTTTTCCTCCGGCTCCGGCGGAAAGCGTTTTTCTTCGGTGGGACGTTCGCGTTCGGGCAACGGTGGCAGCGTGCGCCACAAGGCATTGACCTGGCTTTGCAGATAATCGGCCCGGGCTTGCTGGCGTTCGGTTTCCTTGGCCAGCGACAACTGCGAGGATCGCTTGTAGCGGTCGACGCCGACAGTCTGCAGCGCGTGGCAGGCATCGATGATGCGTTCGACCGCGGCCACGCCATGCTGCTCCTCGCATTGCGCGATGTAGTTGCGCGCGAACACCAGGTAGTCGACGATCGCGTCGGCGCTGGTCCACTGCCGGAACAGATGGTTGCCCTTGAAGAACGAGTTGTGGCCATATGCGGCATGGGCGATCACCAAGGCCTGCATCGGCAGCGTGTTTTCCTCCATCAGATAGGCAATACACGGATCGCAGTTGATGACGATCTCGTAGGCCAGCCCCATCTGCCCGCGCCGGTAGTGGTTCTCGGTGGCCAGGAAATGCTTGCCGAATGACCAGTGGTGGTAATAGACCGGCATGCCGATCGACGCATAGGCGTCCATCATCTGCTCGGAGCTGATGATCTCCAGCAGATGCGGATAGCAGTCGAGCCGATAGCGCTGCGCGACCTGGCCAATGGCCCGGTCGTATTGCTCGATGGCCTCGATGGTCCACTCCGAGCCGGTCGGCAGTGCCGCGCTGCGTGCACCAGGGGCCAAGGCAACGGGGACGCCCGTGGGCAGAACGATCATGCTCCCTCCACTCCGCGCTTGCGGAACAACTCGCGGAATACCGGGTAGATGTCGCGCACGGTCCCGATGCGCTGCATCGCGAACTGGCCCGGGTGGCTGCTTTGCAGCTTCTGGTATTCGCGCCACAGGTTCTGCGGCGGCCCGTCAGTGATCTCGATATAGGCGAAATACTGGGTCAGCGGAAGAATCGCGTCTTGCAGCAATTCGCGGCAACGCGGCGAGTCATCGTTCCAGTTGTCACCGTCCGAGGCCTGTGCGCCATAGATATTCCACTGGCTGCTCGAATAACGCGCCGCGATGACGGTTCGCATCAGTTCCAGCGCGCTGGACACGACGGTTCCGCCGGTTTCGCGCGAGGTAAAGAAGTCGTCCTCGTCGACCTCCAGCGCCACCGTATGGTGGCGGATGAAGACGACTTCGGTATGTTCGTAATTGCGGTTCAGGAACAGGTACAACAACATGAAAAAGCGCTTGGCAATGCTCTTGCGCTCCTCGTCCATCGAACCGGAGACATCGAGCAGGCAGAACATCACCGCCTGCGTGGTGGGCTGCGGTATGCGGACCCGGTTGTTGTAGCGCAGGTCGAAGGTATCGATGAACGGAACGGCGTCGATCCGTGCGCGTTGCCGCGCGATGTCTCGCTGCAATTGTTCGACCTGAGGGTCGGGCACATCCGGATCGGCCCCACTTTGCGCCCGGACGGCCTGCAATTCGCGCAGTTCCCGCTCCAGCGCACGCAGCCGGATCACATAAGGCGCGCCAACGGCGATGCGACGACCCGCCGCTCCGCGCATGGTGCGGCCCAGGTTGATATTGGTTGGAACACCGGTCTGCGTGAACCCGGCCCGCACGCGCTTGAAATTTTCGATCCGTGCCAGCTGGCGCTTGACCATGTTGGGCAAGGCCAGTTCGTCGAAGAAGATATCGAGGAACTCATCGCGTGTCAGCGTGAAGACGAAGTCATCGAGACCTTCACCGTCGCGGCTGGCCTGCCCGCGGCCAGCGCCGCCGGCACCACCGCCGGGGCGGTCGACCTCGTCACCGCGGCTGAACCGGTCGTTGCCAGGATTGACGGTTTCCCAGATGCCACCGCGGCCGTGGCCGAACTGCGGTTCGGCAATGTCCTTGCCCGCGATGCCGACCTTCTCGCCGTTGTCCAGATCGCGTACGCCGCGCTGGCCGATCGCGTCGGATACGGCCTTGCGAATCTGGCCCTTGAAGCGCTTGATGAAGCGCGCGCGATTGACCGAACTCTTGTTCTTGCTGTCGAAGCGGCGATCAATGATACGCACCGTCATGAAGCGTTCCGCAACGGGTGTGCGTCAGGAAGACTTGCGCACCCGTAAATACCACTCGCACAACAGACGCACCTGCTTCTCGGTATATCCCTTGCTGATCATCCGGTCGACGAAGTCCTGGTGCTTCTTCTGGTCGTCCGCGCTGGCCTTGGCGTTGAACGAGATCACCGGCAGCAGATCCTCGGTGTTGGAGAACATCTTCTTCTCGATGACGACACGCAGTTTCTCGTACGATGTCCAGCTCGGATTGAGGCCTTCGTTCTTGGCCCGTGCACGCAGCACGAAATTGACCACCTCGTTACGGAAGTCCTTGGGATTGGATATGCCGGCGGGCTTTTCCATCTTCTCGAGTTCGTCGTTGAGTGCCGAACGGTCCAGCATCTCTCCGGTGTTGACATCGCGGTACTCCTGGTCCTGGATCCAGAAGTCGGCATAGGTGACATATCGATCGAAGATGTTCTGGCCGTATTCGGAATAGCTCTCCAGATAGGCAGTCTGAATTTCCTTGCCGATGAATTCAGCATACCGCGGCGACATGTACTCCTTGATATAGCGCAGATACTTTTCCTCGACCTCGGGCGCATATTGTTCCTGTTCGATCTGTTGTTCGAGCACGTACATCAGGTGCACCGGGTTGGCCGCAACTTCGCGATGGTCGAAATTGAACACGCGCGAAAGGATCTTGAACGCGAAGCGGGTCGACAGCCCGGTCATGCCTTCGTCGACACCGGCGAAATCGCGGTACTCCTGGTA
>JBDTMH010000224.1:0-7192 GCA_039934375.1 Burkholderiaceae bacterium
TGCTGCCGCGGCTGGACAAGGCCACCCGCAGCGGCGCCTGGTTTGCGGCGCTCGAACGCCATGGCATCACGGTCGCGCTGGAGCCGATCGAGCGCAGCGCGTTGCCACAGTGGCTGGCACAGCGCCTGGCGCTGCAGGGCCAGCGCGTCAAACCCGGCGTCGAAGGTCAGCGCAGCCTGCAATTCTTTGCCGACCGGGTCGAGGGCAACCTGCTGGCCGCGCACCAGGAGATCCAGAAGCTGGCGCTGCTGTTTGCGCCTGGCGAGCTCGGCTTCGAGGACATCGAACGCGCGGTGCTGAACGTCGCCCGCTACGACGTTTTCAAGCTCAGCGAAGCCGTACTCGCGGGTCAGCGCATGCGGGTGCAACGCATGCTTGACGGATTGCAGGCCGAGGGCGAGGCGCCGGTACTGGTGCATTACAGCCTGGCCGAGGACATCCGCTCGCTCAAGCGTGTGCGTGATGCGATGGACGCCGGCCGCCCGCTGCCGATGGCCTTGCGCGAGCAGCGGGTCTGGGGCGTGCGCGAGCGCCTGTTCGAGCGGGTGTTGCCGCGGCTCGATGGCGAGAGCTTGTCCCGGCTGCTGAAGGCGGCGCACCAGGTCGACGGCATCGTCAAGGGTCTGAAGGTGCCCGGCTGGCCGACCGATGCCTGGCAGGCCTTGCAGCGGCTGGCCATGTCGCTGTGCGGAACCTGCGCGACCCGCTGAACCGCCCTATGCCGGCACAGGCGCGGTAGTGCATGAGAAAATGCCGCCATGAACGCGCTCAATACCGCCGAATACAGCCAGACGCTGGGCATACAGGCCCGCGCCGCATCCAGCCTGATGGCGCGCGCCAGCGCCGCCAGCCGCAGTGCCTGTCTGCGTCGCCTGGCCGAGTTGCTGCGCGCCAGCCAGCCGGCACTCGACACCGCCAACGCCCAGGACCTGCGCCGCGCGGCCGGCGCCGGCCTGTCGGCCCCGATGGTGGACCGACTGCGCCTGACGCCCAAGGTCGTCGAGACCGTGGCCCAGGGCTGCGACCAGCTGGCGGCGATGCCCGATGTAATCGGCGAGATCAGCGGGATGAACCAGCAACCGAGCGGCATTCGCGTCGGGCAGATGCGGGTGCCGATCGGCGTGTTTGCGATGGTGTTCGAGAGCCGGCCCAACGTCACCATTGAAGCCGCCAGCCTGGCGATCAAGAGCGGCAACGCCTGCATTCTGCGCGGCGGCTCGGAAGCCATTGAATCGAACAAGGCACTGGCCCTGCTGGTGCAGCAGGCGCTGACCGACTCCGGTTTGCCGGCTGACGGCGTGCAGCTGGTGCAGATCACCGATCGCGCCGTCGTCGGCGCGCTGATCGCGATGCCGCAATATGTCGACATGGCGATTCCGCGCGGCGGCAAGGGCCTGATCGAGGCGATCAGCCGCGATGCCAAGGTGCCGGTGCTCAAGCACCTGGACGGCAACTGCCATGTGTACGTGGACGACCCGAGCGATATCGCGATGGCCGTGGCGGTGGCAGACAACGCCAAGACGCAGAAATACAGCCCCTGCAACGCCAGCGAGAGCCTGCTGGTGGCGCGCGGCGTGGCGGCAGAGTTCCTGCCGGCCATTGGCGCCATCTATGCGGTGAAGGGTGTGGAGATGCGAGTCTGTGCTGAGAGCCGCGCACTGCTTGCGCCCCTCGAAGGAGCGCAACTGGTCGACGCGACCGAGCAGGATTGGTCCACCGAATACCTGGCGCCGATCATCAGCATCAAGGTGGTCGACGGTCTGGACGCGGCCATCGCCCATATCAACCACTACGGCAGCCACCATACCGACGCCATCCTGACGCGTGACCACATGCATGCGCAGCGTTTTCTGCGCGAGGTGGACTCGGCCAGCGTGATGGTCAATACCAGCACCCGCTTTGCCGACGGTTTCGAGTTCGGCCTGGGCGCCGAGATCGGCATCAGCACCGACAAGTTCCACGCCCGTGGCCCGGTCGGCATCGAAGGCCTCACGTCGCTGAAGTACGTGGTGCTGGGCAACGGGGAAGTGCGCGGCTGAGCGCCGCGCGCCCCGCCAAAACCGGCAAGGGCCTGGCGCCCGGCCGGCTCCCGATCCCATGCCCCAGAAAGCCCACGGCCCGACAACACAAGGGCGTCTCGTCAACGGTTCGACGCTGGGTCATGTGATCCGCATGACCGGTGCCGGTTCGATCGGCCTGGTAGCCGTATTCGCCGTCGATGGACTGAACCTGTTCTACATCACGCTGCTCAGGCAGCCCGAACTGACGGCCGCGCTCGGATACGCGACCACCCTGCTGTTTCTGGCCACGTCGATGGCGATCGGCCTGTCGATCTCCGCCACCGCGCTGACCTCGCGCGCATTGGGACGTGGCCAGCACGACCAGGCGCGCCAGATCGCCGGCGCCTCGCTGATCATCGTCGGCGTCTGCATGGCCTTGCTGGCGCTGGTGTGTTATCCGCTGCTCGAGCCGGCAATCCACCTGCTGGGCGCGCGCGGAACCACTGCCGAACGTGCCGTCACGCTGATGCGCATCGTATTGCCGTCGTGGCCGCTGCTGGGCATCGGCATGTGCCTGTCGGGCCTGCTGCGCGCCACCGGCGATGCGCGCCGCGCGATGTTCGTCACGCTGGGCGCCGCGGCCACCGCGCTGGTGATGGACCCGCTGCTGATTCTGGGGCTGGGGCTGGAACTGCATGGCGTGGCCATTGCCACCGTCATCGTGCGCGTGGCGATGGTCGCCATCGGTCTGCACGGCTTGCTGCGGGTGCACAAGCTGGTGGCCCGGCCGGATACGGTGCTGGTGCTGCGCGAACTCGCCCCGTTCATGGCCATCGCCATGCCTGCCGTATTGACGCAGATCGCCACCCCCGTCGGAAATGCCTTCGTGACCCACGCGATCTCGTCGTTCGGTGACGAAGCCGTGGCCGGCTGGACTGTGATCCAGCGCATCATCCCGATTGCGTTTGGCGTGTTGTTCGCACTCTCGGGTGCCATCGGCCCCATCGTCGGCCAGAACTTCGGCGCCCAGCGCTTCGACCGGGTCCAGTCCACCATCCGCGACAGCCTCAAGGTCACGCTGGTCTACGCACTGGGCGTATGGATTCTGCTGGCCCTGGGCAGTGGCTGGATTGCCGACATCTTCCACGCACAGGGCCTGGCACGCGAACTGATCGTGTTCTTCTGCATCTTTGTCGCCGGCAGCTTTCTGTTCAACGGCGCCTTGTTCGTCGCCAATGCCGCGTTCAACAACCTGGGTTTCGCGTTCTACTCCACCGCGCTGAACTGGGGCCGTTCCACGCTCGGTGTGATTCCGTTCGTGTGGCTGGGACAGTCGTGGTTCGGCGCCAAGGGCGCAATCGCAGGATATGGGCTGGGCGTGATAGCGTTCGGCCTGATCGGGATCTGGTGGTGCTTGCGGGTGTTGGGGAAGATGCAGCAGAGTCAGACGACGACAGCCGCACGCAGCGCCAACCATTCTGCGTGACCGGCCGCGAACCGTTCGCCCACACGCCTGTGTCCGCACACTCGCCCCTTGCGCCTGATCTGGGCCTTGATCAGGCGCAGCAGCGCAACACCATGCGGCCATTGATCTGGCCGCGGCGCATGCGCTCGAACACCGCATTGGCGTCGGCCAACGGCACCTCTTCGACATGACAGTGCAGCTTGCCTTCTGCGGCGAGCTTGAGCACCGCACGCATGTCATCGCGAGTTCCCACCGCGGCGCTGACGATGCGCAACTCTGAGCCCACGAACGACAGCGCGTTGATCGGTATCGCCTCCGACGGCAGACCCACGATCGCCATCGTGCCGGCCGGCCGCAGGCATTTCATCGCGAGCTCATAAGCTGCCTTGGCGGCCGAGGTGACGATCGCCACGTGCATGCCACCGAGCTTGCGCAGTGCCTTTGGCGTCTCGGGATCGGTGACGTCGAGCGCGGCGACGGCACCGAGCTCTCGCGCCAGTGCGAGCTTCTCAGCGCCGATGTCGAGCGCGATGGCCTCTGCCCCCAGTGCCTGCACGATCTGCACCGCCAGGTGGCCGAGCCCGCCTACACCGAAGATCGCCACGCGTTGACCCGGGCTGACCTGGGAATTCATCAGTGCACGATATACCGTGAGTCCGGCACAGAACAGTGGTGCGGCACTGGCCGAACTCAGCGCATCCGGCACATGCAGCGCATGGTTCGCCTTCGCGCACATGAATTCCGCGTAACCGCCGTCGACCATCATCCCCGTGACGACGCCCTTGCGGCACAGGTTCTCGCGCCCCTCCAGGCATTGTTCACAAGAGCCGCAGGCCGAGTGCAGCCAAGCCACGCCGACCCGCTCACCCAGCGCCAAATTCGACACCGCCTCGCCCCTGCGCACGACGCGGCCAATGACCTCGTGGCCCGGCACCAGGCGCGGTTTGGTGGCCAAGCGAAAGCCCGGCAAGTCACCGTCGACGATGTGCAGGTCGGAGTGGCAGACGCCGCAGACCTCGACCTGGATCAGCACCTCGTCGGGGCCAGGAGTCGGCACCGCCAAGCTCTCGAAACTCAGCGGCTGACCGAATTCGGTGACGACGGCGGCGCGCATCGTGCTCTGCAGGGTAGTCATCTCGACACTTTCAGGAGAACTTCTTGACGAAGCGTTGCGGTTGTTCGGTGACGGAAGCAGAGGTCAACCCGTCGAGGCCAAGTGTCCCACTGAAAAGCGGCATCATCAATCACCCGTAGCCTCAGTCGCCAGTCTGATTGCCAGTCCAGTCTGCTGGACCAGATGCTCGGCAGGTCGGGGGCTTGGTGAGCAACCGCTTTGCGCCATGCCGCGCCCCCCGATGGGGCATCACACTGAAGGCGTTGTTGTCGATTTGGCTCCTTTGAGGGCCGAGGCCGATATGGAGCCCTGCACAGCGTGCTCGGCGGTGATGGTCGAAGTTTCGGCATGAGCGATTCGCACGATCTCTTTCGCGATGTCTTCCGGCGACAGGACGAAGTCGATGCAGCCGCTGGCAATGGCACTTTGCGGCATCTCGGGCTGAATGGCGGTGGCCAGCTTCTGGGCAATCGTGATGCCGCCCACCTCCTTGATCCCGCACAGCGCTGCGGCGCCGTCGCCATCGTAGCCAGAAACGATCACGGCGATCAGCTTTCCGTCCCAGCACCGGGTGAGTGACTGCAGGAAGACCGTGATCACGTCAGGCCAGCCGCGCGGCTTCGAAATCGGTGTCAGGTGGAACACTTCCCCGTCGACGTGCAGGTCCCGGTTGGCTGGGATGATGTAGACGTGGTCCGGCTCGATGCGCAGGTCTTCTGTGATGAGCTCTACCGGCATTCGGGAAAACCGCGGCAGCACTTCATGCAGTTGCGTCGGCATCGCGGTGATGTGATTCACGATGACGATCGCCACGCCCATGTCGGCCGGCAGATGCTTCAACAGGCGGATGTAGGCGTCCAGGCCCCCTGCGGAACCACCAACGCAAACTACGGGAAAATTCTTCATCGAAGGTTCCGCTTCCCAGGGAGGTCTTTGCCGATCATGCGTCGCGTCGTCACGGGCCTCGAAAGCTGGTGACCGTTGGCACACCGCGTCGTGAAAAACGTATGGTGCGCGCGCTCAGTTGCTCGGTCTGTTCGTTGGCGAACAGACGCTTCGGAACTGATGATCCACGATATTCATGGTTGGGTGAATGTGACATTGCCTCAGCTGCACAGTCTCAGACAGAATCCGATCTGACTTACAGGCCAGAGTGGCCAGAGGTTGCCATGGACATGAAGCTGCGCCAAAGCGCTGAAGAACGGCTTGAGAAAGGCACCGCACCCTTCACGCGCGGGTGGCCCGCTGGCACGCAGGCGCTCGCGCTGCTGCATGGCCTTGCCAGCGCCCCCGAAACCGCAAGCGACGCGCTCAAGCTCCTGCACGAGTTGCAAGTGCATCAGGTGGAATTGGACCTGCAGCACGAACAAGCCGAACAAGAGTGCCGCCAACTCGCCGAAGACCTGACGAATTACACCGCGCTGTTTGACCTGGCGCCCTTCGCATACCTGTCGCTCGACCCCGAAGGTCGGGTGATCGCCGCCAACCGCAGTGCCGCAGACTGGCTCGCACCTGGGTCGGGCGAAGCGCAAGAGTGGGCCGGTCGCCATGTCGAAGACCTGCTGGCGCCTGAATGCCGCGCGGCGTTCCGCGGCATGCTCGCTGCGCTGCGCAACGGCGAGGGTCGACAAACGTGCGCGGTGCAATCCAGGGCCGGTGGCGCCAGCGCGCACGCCGTGGCGACTGCAACGCCTGGCGGCGGGCAGGTGTTGATGGCCTTCGTGCCCGCAGGGATCTGGCCTGTACCCGCCGGGCATTAAAGCACCGGGGCGAGCCGGCGCCAGATTGGCCTCGCGCCGCAGGCTGACAGGGTGCACACTCTGGCATGACCCCTTCGCCGACCTCCCCCGGTAAGCGCCAGCCTGTGGCGGAGGTGGGTGCAGTGGGCATCGTGGGAATCGTCGGCATTGGCGCTTCGGCGGGCGGCCTGGAGGCGTTCGCGCAGTTCTTTGCCCGGGTGCCGGTCAAGTCGGGCCTGGCCTACATCGTGGTGCAGCACCTGGACCCGACGCAAAAAGCCATGCTGGCCGAGTTGCTGCAGCGGGTGACTTCGATGAACGTGCGCGAGGCCGGCGAACAGATGCGCGTCGAAGCCGATCATGTCTACGTGATTCCACCGAACGCCGAACTCAGCCTGGTGCAGGGCATGCTGCACGTGATGCCCCCCACCGAGCCACGCGGCATGCGACTGCCGGTCAATGTGCTGTTCTCGTCGCTGGCTCGCGACCAGGGCGCATCGGCCATCGGCGTTGTGCTGTCGGGCATGGGGTCAGACGGCACGTTGGGGCTGCAGGCTCTGAAGGCTGTGGGCGGCCTGACCGTCGTGCAGGAGCCTTCGTCGGCGCAGTTCGACTCGATGCCGCGCAGCGCCATTGCCGCAGGCTGTGCCGACATCGTGGCGCTGCCCTCGGACATGCCCGATCGCATCCTCGCCTGCGTCGCCTGGGTTGGCCCATCAAAGTTGCCCATCCCCCGTGCAGGGTCGGACGCCACGCCGGCCGGTGCGCCGGTCGATCCGCCGGTCGACACCATCGAGGGCCTCTTTAGCCTGCTGCGGCGCAGAACGCGGCACGACTTTTCGCTCTACAAGCCCAGCACGCTGAACCGCCGCAT
>JBDTMH010000225.1:0-7186 GCA_039934375.1 Burkholderiaceae bacterium
GCCGCTTCGATGTCCTTGCGCGAGCAGCTGCAGGGATAGGCGCGGCCCATGGTCACCAGTTGGGCCAGGGCCTGGGCGTACCGGTCCCGGCGCCGGCTCTGGAACACCGGCTCCTCGTCCGGCACCAGATGGCAGTCCTGCAACTGCCGCATGATGGTCGCCACCGCGCCCTCGATGCAGCGGGTGGTGTCGAGGTCTTCGATCCGTACCAGCCAGCGTCCGCCGCTGCCGCCGTTCCAGGCGCGTGCATCGAGCCAGCTGGCAAGGGCTGCGACCAGCGAGCCGGCATGCAGTGGTCCGGTTGGCGAGGGGGCGAATCGGCCGGTGTATGCAAACGCGGTAGCAGGCATCTCGCCAACCGGTCGGATCTGCGCCGATCAAACGGCGTCGAGCGCCAGTGCCAGGCCGGAAATGAAGGCGTCCTCGACCCGGTGGCCGAGGCACCAGTCGCCACAGACGCCCAGACCCGACTTTGCGTCCCATAGATGGCTGGGCCCCAGCGGCTTTTCGGTCTTGGCAAAGAGCCAGCGATGTACCTGCACATGCGAGGGTTCGGCGCGGATGCCGGTGACCTCGGCAAAGGCGCGCATCAGCTTGGCCTGTACCCGCTCCGGATCGTCGTGCAGGTGCTCGCGCGACCATGCGGCACTGGCCTGCACGGTCCAGCGCTCGATCGGCGAGCGCATCGGCTTGGACGACTCGCGCGCCAGCCATGCAATGCGGTGATGGGTGCTGCGGGCGGCGTTCCATTGCGGGCCCAGCGCGTTGAGCCCCGGCTGCATCGCCTGCGGAAAGGCCAGCATCAACGTCCAGCAAGGCGCCACCTGCACGTCATCGATGCGACCGATCCAGTTCTCGGCCAGCTCGGAATTCTCCAAAAGTTCATGTGCCTGGCGCGCCGGCAGCGCCAGCACGACAGCATCGATGCCATCGAACGCGTGGCGTTCGTGCGCGCCTTCGATGTCGGGGCCGACCGCATGCACGGTCCAGGCCGCCAAGTCGCCTTGGCCACCTTTGCGCCGTTCGAGCCGGGTAACCCGCGTCTGCGTGCGAATCAGCCCTTGTTGTTCCAGCGGCGCTGCCCAATGCCGCGGGAGATCGTTCATGGCGGGCGTGGCAACCCAATGCGGCTCCTGCACGGGCAGTCCGGCGGCGACCGTTAGGCCGTGTGCATCCAGCACCCGCACCGTGTTGGCACTCCAGGGTTTGCAGATGCCTGGCGCGGTCTGCAAGGCCAGCTGGAAGCGGGGGTCGCGCACGGTGAAATACTGGGCGCCGTGGTCGAAGCTGCCGAACGGGCTTTCCCGGGTTGCCATGCGCCCGCCCGGTCGCCTGCTTTTGTCGAACACCGTGACCCGGTGTCCGGCCTGGACCAGCGTGCGTGCGCAGCTCAGGCCTGCGATGCCGGCGCCGATGACGGCGAAGTGGCGCTCAGGGGTCATGCTGTTGTCTCCATGGGGTGTTATGGCAGGACTGTACACGGCTGCAGGCCTTGAAGGCCGCATTGCAGAGCGCCGGGTTCTGCTGCAGCCATTGCGCTGCGCGGGCTGGAGCGCGCGCCGATCAGCCGTGCTGGTGACGGGTCAGCAGCGCATTGCGCGTTACCGGGCTATCGAGCTGCTGCAGCCACCACTGCAGCGCACGGCCCTGGTCCTTGCGCGGTGTGTGGCGCCAGGCATAGTGCTGGCGCACCATGCGCTGCGCACGTTCGGTCTGCTTGACAACCAACCGGCCACTCTCGACGAACACGCAGGCCATTGGCTCGGGTACAAAGCCGGCGCCGATGCCGCGCAACTGCGCATCGAGCTTGGCCTGCATCGAGGCGACGGTGAACACGTCCTGGCCGCCGAGCAGCCCGACCGTCAGCCCGTTGCCGCGCTGCACCGAATCGGCCACCGCAACCGCCCGGTGCTGGCGCAGCATCGCGTCGGTCAAAGGCTCGGCCATGCTGGCCAGCGGATGGTGCGGGGCTACGGCGAACACGAAATGCACTTCGCCGATCAGCCGTGCCTGGATGTCGACCTGTGTCGGAGGTTCGATCACGCCGATGGCCAGGTCGGCCTGCCCGAACGTCAACGCCTGCAGCGTCCCCTGCATGGTTTCGTGGCGCAGCCGCAGCCGGGTCGGCGGCGCCAGTTCCAGAAATGCCTGGCAAAGTTCCATCATGACCGGCTGCGACATGATGCTGTCGACCGAAATCGTCAGCTGCGCCTCCCAACCGGTGGCCACCCGCTTGACCCGGTTGGCGATCGCGTCGACCTCGTCCAGCAGGCGGCCACCTTCGCGCAGCAGCTCGCTGCCGGCCGGCGTCAATCTGGCCTGGCGGCTGCTCCGATCGAATAGCAGCACATCGAGCGCGTCCTCGATCTGGCGCACCCGGTAGGTCAGGGCGCTGGGTACCAGGTCCAGTGCCCGTGCGGCCGCGGCAAAACTGCCGCTGACGGCAATCGACTGCAGCATGGCCAGTGCATCGGGTGTCAGTACAGTGCGGGGGTTGGCCATGGGCAGATCTCAGATTCAAATAATTTGAATGATGCCATCAATCCCCATGCACCCCCGAAGCCGATCCGCAACCTAAAGTCAGCTGCACACCGCAACGTCTTCACAAGGAGTGGTCATGTTGAAAATCCGCAAATCGAATGAACGGGGCTTGGCCGATCATGGCTGGCTGCAATCGCGCCACAGCTTTTCGTTTGCCGGCTACCACGACCCGCAATACATGGGCTGGGGCAATCTGCGCGTCATCAACGAGGATCGTATCGCGCCGGGCAAGGGCTTCGGTACCCATGCCCATCGCGACATGGAGATCATCAGCTACGTGCTCAGCGGTGCGCTGGCGCACAAGGACACCCTGGGCAATGTCAAGGCGATCCCGCCGGGTGACGTACAGCGCATGTCGGCAGGCACCGGCGTGCAGCACAGCGAGTTCAACCACGCGCCGGGCACGACCACACATTTCCTGCAGATATGGATCGAGCCGAACAAGGTCGGTGTCGAGCCCGGCTACGCCCAAAAGAGTTTCAGCGTTGCTGAAAAGCGCGGCAAGCTGCGCCTGGTCGCCTCCCCGGACGGCGCCGATGGCTCGGTCAGCATGCATGCCGATGCGTCGATGTACGCCGGACTGTTCGATGTCGATGAGCAAGCCTCGTTGACATTGGCTACGGGCCGCAAGGCCTATGTGCACCTGGTGCGCGGCAATCTGACCGTCAACGGGCAGCCGCTGCACGGTGGCGATGCCTTGATGGTCGACGGTGTCGACACGCTGACGCTGGAGCAGGGTCAGGATGCCGAGGTTCTGGTCTTCGACCTTGCCGCCTGACAGCGGTCCGCCAGTAACCGGGTTTCGATTTTCTCTCGTTTTTTTTTGACAACTTGTTCAGGAGTTCCTCATGATCGCATCAATGCAAAACCCGCTGGCCCTGGTCGGCCGCCTCCTGTTGGCCCTGTTGTTCCTGCCTGCGGGCCTGAGCAAGATCAGTGGCTTTTCCGGTACTGTCGGCTATATCGGCTCCGTTGGTCTGCCCATGCCTGAAGTCGCCGCCGCCGTAGCCGTGGTGGTCGAGGTCGGGGGCGCGTTGGCGCTGATTGCCGGTTTCGGCACCCGGTTTGCGGCGCTGGCACTGGCGGTTTTCACGCTGGTGGCGACGTTCGCGTTCCACAACTTCTGGGCCATGCCGGCCGAGCAGGCCATGCTGCAGCAACTGATGTTTTTCAAGAACTTTGCCGTCGTCGGTGGCCTGTTGACGCTGGCCGCACTCGGCGCAGGCAAACTCAGCCTGGACGCACGACGCGCTGCAGCCTGACCGCGCGATCTGCGGCCCTGGCCGGGCCGCAGTGGCAGACTTGTCTATTTTTGATTGCAGGAGCGTGATGCATGTCCCAGGTCGTGGTGGTATTTCATTCGGGTTACGGACATACCTTGCGCATGGCACAGGCCGTCGCACAAGGCGCGGACGCGGAATTGCTGGCGATCGATGCCGACGGCAATCTGCCCGATGGCGGATGGGAATTGCTGGCGCAGGCCAGGGCCATCGTGTTCGGATCGCCCACCTACATGGGCAACGTGAGCTGGCAGTTCAAGAAGTTTGCCGACGCTTCAAGCAAGCCCTGGTTTGTTCAGGCCTGGAAGGACAAGCTGGCCGCAGGCTTCACCAACAGTGCGGGCCTCAGTGGCGACAAGCTGGCCACACTGAACACGATGTTCACGCTGGCCATGCAGCACGGCATGTTGTGGGTCAGCCAGGGCCTGATGCCGGCCAACACCAAGTCCAGCACGCGCCGGGACATCAACAACCTGGTGTCGTACAGTGGTGCCATGGCGCAGTCGCCGTCGGACGGCAGCGCGGCCGACATGTCGGAAGGCGACCTGGAGACCGCCCGTTTGTTCGGCAAGCGGGTGGCCGATCAGTTGGCACGCCTGCGTGACTGAGTCGGTCAGTGCGCAGAAACCGAAAGGAGCAGCACCATGGCCATACAACAACGCATCGTCGGGCAGGCCCGCGATCTGGGCGGCGGATTCGTCGTGCAGCGACTGCTGCCTGCAGCACTGCGCCAGGCAGTGGGCCCGTTCCTGTTCATGGACCATTTCGGGCCGGTGAGCGTGCCGCCCGAAGCCGACCATGACGTGCGGCCGCATCCCCATATCGGCCTGGCCACCGTCACCTACCTGTTCGACGGTGCCATCACGCACCGCGACAGTCTGGGCTCGACGCAGGAGATCACACCGGGTGCGATCAACTGGATGACCGCCGGCAAAGGCATCGTGCACAGCGAGCGGCGACCGCAGCGGCTGCACGACCAGTCATATGTCAACCATGGTTTCCAGTTATGGTCCGGCCTGCCGGACGACCATGAGGAGGTCGAGCCGGAGTTTGCACATACGCCAGCGTCGGAAATCCCGCTGCTGGACGTGTCGGGCGTGCTGGTGCGGGTGATGATTGGCGAGGCATTCGGCGCGCGCTCGCCGGTGCGTACCTACAGCCCGACCACCTTGCTGGACCTGCAATTGCCCGCCGGCGGGCAATTGCGGCTGCCCGCGCTGGCGCCGGAGCTTGCACTGTACCCGATCGATGCCGACATGACGGTCGACGCAGAGGCGATTCAGCGCCACACGCTGAACGTCCTTGCGTCACCGCAGCAAGTCGAATTGCATGCCGTGCAGGCCACGCGCGTGCTGGTGCTGGGGGGTGTACCGCTGGGCCACCGCTTCATCAGCTGGAATTTCGTGTCCAGTCGCAAGGAGCGCATCGCGCATGCCGCAGCCGACTGGCACGGCAGGCGCATGGCGCATGTGCCGGGTGACGACGAGCGGATCGAACTGCCCGCGGCGCTGGTTCCGCGCTGATCAGGCTGCGGGTGATGGCGGCGCTGGCGCAGCGAACGCCGGTACGCCGCGTAGTTTGTCCAGTCGGTCTTTCCAGCCGGCGACGATCAGCGGGTTGGACGCGCCTGGGTAGTCCCTTTGCGGCGCGAACAAGGCATACGACCGCCCCCCATCGAACGTGAGTTGCAGGAAGTAGCGCAAGGCGTGCTTCGCGTGTGTCTGCAGACAGGCCACCTGGATGTCGCGGATGTCAGCGATCGCTATCGTGTGCTGGCGCTTGCCGAACAGGCGGTGGTCCTCGATGCGGATCTGATGCAGCTGCGCGTCAACCACCACCAACTGCCTGCCACCGGCTGCCAATGTCGCGCCGCCGAGCGCCAGCAACACCACGCCGAACAGGAAGCCAGCCTGGCGGTTCGAGCCCGACGGACCGTAGTCATACAGCGTGAACGCCAGCGCGGCACCGGCGAACAGGCAGATCAGCGAGATCGCGAACTGCTGGCGGTTGTTGCTGCGAATATTCCAGGGTTCCATCCGACTGTCTGGTTGCTTGCACCCAAGCGGGCGCGGGGTTGGATTGTCGCTGGCATTGGCAGCGGCAACGCGAAAACTACAATGGAGCGATGTTTGTACACCTGCGCCTGCACAGCGAGTTCTCCGTGGTCGACGGCACCAATCGCATCGACGACACCGTGGCCGCGGCGGCCGCCGATGGCCAGTTCGCGCTGGCCATCACCGATATCGGTAACCTGTTCGGCGCCATCAAGTTCTACAAGGCGGCGCGTGGCGCCGGCATCAAGCCGGTGATTGGCGCGGAGATCCTGCTCGAAGGCCTGGGGCCGGACCCGACCGCCCAGTCCAAGCTGGTGTTGCTGGTGCAAAACAGCGCCGGTTATCTCAATCTCTGCGAATTGCTCGCGCGTGCCCATACGCAGAACACCGGCCGCAACCAGCCGGTTGCGCGGTGGGCCTGGCTGGTCGAACTGGCCGAGGGCCTGATCGTCTTGTCGGGCGCCCAGGCGGGTGCGGTAGGCCAGGCCCTGCTACAGGGCGACACGGCGCGGGCCCATGGCATAACACTGGAACTGGCGGCGGCGTTTCCACACCGCTTGTATCTGGAGTTGCAACGCGCCGGCCGCCCCGACGATGCGCGCCACGTGAGCGCCGCGGTGCAACTGGCGGCGCATCTGCATCTGCCGGTGGTGGCAACCCATCCAGTGCAGTTCACGGCGCCGGACGACTACGAGGCGCATGAGGCGCGGGTGTGTATCGCCGACGGCGAGATCCTCGGCAACCCGCGCCGCGTGCGGCGCTTCACGCGTGAGCAATATTTCAAATCGACGGCGCAGATGGAGCGGCTGTTTGCCGACCTGCCGTCTGCCGTGGCCAACACGGTCGAGATCGCACGGCGCTGCAGCCTCTCGTTGGTACTGGGCAAGCCGCGCCTGCCCGACTTTCCGATTCCGCTGGTCGACGGCCGTCAGATGGAGCCGGAAGAATATTTCCGGCATGTCTCGCACGAAGGCCTGCAGATCCGGCTGGCGCACCTGTACCCGGATCCGACGCTGCGCGCGCAGCAGCAGGCGCGTTATGTCGAGCGGCTTGAATTCGAAATGAACACCATCGTCAAGATGGGTTTTCCGGGTTACTTCCTGATCGTGGGCGACTTCATCAACTGGGCCAAGAACAACGGCTGCCCGGTCGGACCGGGGCGGGGTTCCGGTGCCGGCTCGCTGGTGGCGTACGCGCAGGGCATCACCGATCTGGACCCGTTGCAATACAACCTGCTGTTCGAGCGTTTCCTGAATCCGGAGCGGGTGTCGATGCCCGACTTCGACATCGACTTCTGCCAGGCCAACCGCG
>JBDTMH010000226.1:0-7145 GCA_039934375.1 Burkholderiaceae bacterium
GCTTCGAATTCCTGCAGCTTGTCGTTCAGGGTCGCGAGGTACTTCTTGCACAGCGGTCAGTGCTTTCCGCAATAGACGACAAGCAGGCGCCATCCCTTGCCACCGGCCAGGGTGAGATCGGCCCCACCAACCAGTGGCCAAGTCAAACTCGAAAAGGGCTGCCTGCTGCAATGCGTGTCGTGGTGCTCATCGCTGGGCCGCTCACGATCGTTCGAAGAGCAAGGCCGCGTTCTCGCTCGCCGGCGTGGTCTCCGTCGGCAGGTGATTGGGCGGGCGGAAGCCGACATCCTCGCTGCGCAGCCCCGGCCGAGAGCCGGGGTCGGCGCTGGCCTCCCACTCATCGACATGGACGATGCGCACCTGGACAACGGCAAGATCCGGATCGGTCGGGCCGCCAGAAAACCAGGCGTCGGCTGAGCCGTTCCACAAGGACTTCGCCTTGTCTCCATCCTCGACGACTGCCGCTGTGCCGGTCACAGAGATCCAGCACGCGTCGCCTGGCGGCGAGTAGGCGACGTTGACCGAGGATTCGACCCGGATGTCTGCAACGGGGTCGCTCTTTCTGGACATGAAGAACCACAGGCTGTCGTCGGCATCAAGCGCCGTGTTCTGCATCGTCATTGGCCGCGAATGCAAATGACCGTTGGCGTGGCGGGTGGTGAACATTGCGAACTTGCAGTCCTTGATGTCGTTCCAGAGCGCCTGGCGGGAAGGATGTCTGGGCGTTGTCATCGGAAGTCTCCACTGTGAGTTTGGACCCCGGACATTGCCCGGGGATCTACAAGTTCGAATCGTCCACCAATGCAAGGTCGGCGTCTGTAGGACAGCGCACCTCCGTGCAGCGTGCGACCAAACGCTCCTGGCACCCGGGACATCACGACGCGCGCACCACCCGACCGATGGTCAGGCCCTGCACCAGGATCGAGAACACGACCACACAGTAGGTCAGAGCGAGAACAGTGTCGCGGTACGGACCGACTGGCAGCGACAGTGCCAGTGCGACCGAGATCCCGCCGCGCAATCCACCCCACGTCAGGACGCGCCAGGAGCCTGTCGGCAAGCCGAAGCGGCCGCCGAGTGCTGCCACCGGCAAGCCCACGCTCAGGCTTCGCGCAAGCAGGGTGACGGCGATAGCCACTGCGCCCGCGACCAGCAGCGGCACCGAAAAATGGATCAAGAGCACTTCCATGCCGATCAGCACGAACAGCACCGCATTGAGGATCTCGTCCAGCAACTCCCAGAACATGTCGACGTAGCGGCGCGTGGTGTCGCTCATGCCCAGAGCGCGGCCCTGGTTACCGATGATCAGGCCAGTGACCACCATGGCCAGCGGCCCGGAGATGTGCAGGCGGCTCGCCAGCGCGTAGCCGCCAGTCACGGCGGCCAAGGTCAACAGCACCTCGACCTTGTATTCATCAACGCTCTTCAGCAGCCGGTAAGTTGCAAAGCCCAGCACCAGTCCGAAGGCGATGCCGCCGCCCGCTTCGCGCGCCAGCAGCGTCAGCGCCGATCCGATGGTGGGCGCGCTGCCGCTGCTCAGCATGTCCACAAGCAACGCAAAGACGACGATGCCGACACCGTCGTTGAACAAGGACTCGCCAGCGATCACGTGTTCGAGGTTCTTCGGCGCACCAGCCGACTTCAGGATGCCCATGACCGCGATCGGATCGGTGGGCGAGATCAAGGCGCCGAACAGCAGGCAGTACATCAGCGGCAGTTCCAGCCCCACCCACGGCAGCGCTGCCCATAGTCCGTAGCCGACCATCAGGGTCGACACCAAGGTGCCGATCAACGCCAATGAAGCCACTGGCCAGCGCAGCGCCTTCAACTCGCTCAAGTCCACGTGCAGCGCGCCGGCAAACAGCAGCAGCGACAGCATGCCTTGCATCAGCACGTCCGAGAAATCGATGGAACGCACAAGCGATTCCTCGTACGTGCGCATGGCATGAGACACACCGGCAACGTCGAGCCCGACGATCACCAGCGACAGAACGAGCGCGATGACCATCACCCCGATCGTCGTCGGCAGACCGACGAAGCGATGGTTCAGGTACGCCAGCAGCGCAGTGAGAACGAGACAGGATGCGGTGATGTCGAGCATGGGGGGAGTCACGTTGGTTGCAGGACACCGGCAGTCTGCCGTAGTCGTGAGGCCCGGGATGATGGCTCGCTGCTGCGCTATCGCTGCCTGTGCTGCAAGGTCTGCACGGGCATCATGCGACCGTCGAGATTGGTCATGCTGACGATCGAGCCGAAGCCATCCAGGCTGACGATGAACACGCAAAGGCCAGATCCAGATTGTTGTTGGCGCCTTCAGGTCCGCTGGAGATTTGCAGGACGAAGAGCAGGTGCATACCCAGCTGAGCGATGGCCCGCGCGGCCGGCGGGTCGAGCACAACGGCCTGCCAGGTCGATGCTGTCGCCACAGTGCCCATCATGTCTTGCTCATGTGCGTCGCCGCGGCCGTCAGATCGATGTGATTGCGCGACTCGATGTAGATGCGCGTGATCTTCGGAAAGCGTTCGCGGATCTCGCGCTCGATGCGGTCGACGGTGGCGGCCGCATCGTCGGCAGCCACGCCGTCGGCGAAGACGACGTCGAGTGCCAGCAGCACGTCCTCAGCGCCGATGTACATCGTCAGCGGCAGGCCCACCTTTTGCACGTGGCGCTGATGTTGCGCGATGTCGCGGATGGCAGCGGCGGTGTCGGGTCGCACACCCTCGCCGACGAGCAGACCACGCGATTCGCGGATTAGCAGCATCGCCACGCCTGCGAGGATGCAGCCGATGACGACCGAAGCCGCACCGTCGAGCACCGGCATGTTCAGGCTATGGCTGGCCCAGACGCCGGTGGCGGCCACCGCCAAGCCGGCCAGTGCGGCGCCGTCTTCGGCCAGCACGGTGTAGACGGCGGGGTCCTTGCTGCCATGCAGTGCTGACCAGAAGGGCCGTCCTGCCGCCTGGCTGCGGAACTGGCGCAGTGCGACCAGGAAGCTGGCGCCCTCGAAAAGCGCCGCCATGGCCAGCACGGCGTAGCTCCAGGTCGGGTCGGTCAGCGGTTCGGGTCGGCGCATGTGCATCACGCCCTCGTAGATCGACATGCCGCCACCAAGGCCGAAAACCAATACCGCGACGATCAGGCTCCAGAAATACAACTCCTTGCCACGGCCGAAAGGGTGCTCCGGCGTCGCCGGTTTCCTCGCCATGTGCAGGCCGACGAGCAGCAGCCCGCCATTGCCGGCGTCGACGGCCGAATGGATGCCTTCAGAGAGCATCGCCGAGCTGCCACTGAAGCCGGCCGCGACAAACTTTGTCACCGCGATCGCCACGTTGGCGGCAATGGCGCCGTAGACGGCGATCTTCGATTCAGCCATGCCGCAAAGCCCTGGCACTTGGCGAGCCTGAACCTCGCGAAGGTGCGCGCCGCAGCGGGCGACCGTGGCCAACACGCGATGGCCATGCGGCGCTCACGAACCGCAGCGGACGAGACGCTGGCACTGGCGGATGGCGGCGAAACACCACTTCGTCGTTCTGCTTCAGGCTCTGGCCTGGGTGTCGTCGCCGATGTGGATGCGGGTGTCGCTGGCAAAGCGGTAGGGCGGAATCTCCAGGTTGCTTGGAGCCGGCTTGTTCTTGAACACGCGCCCAGCGCCGTCAAACGTCGACCCGTGACAGGGGCAGAAGTAGCCGCCTGGCCAGTCGGCCGGCAGACTTGGACTGACGGATCCCAACGGTGCACGGCTCGGCGAGCAGCCGAGATGCGTGCAAATTCCGATGGCCACGAAGACCTCGGGCTTGACCGCTCTCGCCGCGTTCTTCGCGTAAGCCGGCTGCTGGTCTCTCGTCGACTGCGGATCGACAAGCTGCGCATCATGGCCTTGCAGCGCGGCCATCATCTCCGGCGTGCGCCGCACGATCCATACCGGCTTGCCGCGCCATTCGACGGTCTTCAGGCCGCCTGGCGGGATGTCCAAGATATCCACCTCAACCGGGCCACCAGCGGCTTTCGCGCGTTCGCTCGGCGCAAATGACGAGACAAACGGAACTGCAGTCAACGCGGTGCCTACACCACCTGCAGCCGCAGTCAACACCACCCACAGGCGTCGATCAGCATCCATTGGGAGGTCCGGGTTGGGGAAAGCTGTGTCCATCGTGGGTTCCTTGTGCCGCCTGTCGGATGCGTGCGTTCAGACTACCGGTCGAGTTCGCGGATCGAGACCTTCATCTCGGCGATCTCCTTGCGCTGCGCGGCGATATTCCCGCCGGCCAGCTTCCTGACGCGTGGGTCGCGGATGTGCGCCCGCTCGCTGGTCAGGATCGCGATGGAATGGTGCGGAATCATTGCGCGCATCCAGGACGCGTCGGTGACGGTGGCCTGCGAGCGAACCAACCACAGCGATGCGGCGAAGCGCACCGCACCAGTTGCCAAGATCGCGGCGTTGGCAGCGGCGTTCTCGTACATGCGCCACATGAACGCCAACATGACCGCTGCCATCGTGGCGCTCATCCGGACGGCCATGTAGGCGCGCGTCTCGCTGAAAAAGACGTGATCGAGCGCGTAGGTGTTCACGTACATCAGCCCGAACATCACGAGCCGACGTTGCGATCATGGTGCCGAAACTGGCATAAGACTTCATGACATGTTGAGTCTGATCAAGGGTGCGCCAAAACTCATACTTTCCCAGATCGCGGGGCCTCGGCTGTCAGACAACATCCACTCGGCGGGTAGGCTGTCCGCCTAGCGCAACGCCTGGGTCGCAGCCGTGAAGGCCGCCTCGACGGCAAACAGATCGTCTGGTTCCGGCACATCGACCAGTGCTGCTCTGACGATCATGTCGGCGTGGCGCTGCAGGGACGCCGAGTCAGCGGCGCGTTGCACGTGTCCTGCGATCTGGCGTATGGCATCGAGCAAGCGGATCGCCACGGCCGGGTTCGAACGAGCGCTTTGCCTGATCTGGTTGAAGGCCACGTCCACGATGCCTGCAAATGTGGGCCCAGGCGCCACCAGCCGGAGATTCCCGTGACGGTCGAAACGTTGCGCCGACGGCATGTCGCGACGGGCCAGGCGGCAAAGGCCAGAGGCCAGCCGGTCCACGCAGACGATCGCAGTAAAGGGGTCGTTGATGCCCGGCGACAGCGCACGGACGGCGATCTCGACCAGTTGCTGGAATGAGAACTCGACATCCTGCGCGCCTGTGCGCTGGTTGCCCGACACGAATGCAGCGTTGATCCTGCCGACCAGGGATTCGGTGAGGCGATCGCCAGGCCAGACCCTCACCAACGCGCGGCCCTCGACGAGATAGTGCCCCGGCCGACGCTCCAGTCGAAGCATCAAGTCCTCCCTGACAGCCAAGTCCATCAGGGCGTCGGCGTCGATGCGCTGGAGATAGCCGTCCTGGACGGCACCGACAGAGCGGGCCTCGTTTGCAAAGGCCGCCGGCAGAACCGCTTCGCCCGGGGCGTTCGAGACTTGGGATGCAGACTTGCTCAGGTGGCCGGGAAACAGCCTGTCGATCCCGTCATGCAGTTCCCTGCTGACCCGCGCTACCACTTCATCGGCCTGGATGGAGACCGAGACGTGATGGATGAAATAGATCAGCACCCCGATACTGACCATGGCCAGAAGGATGCCAACGCTGGCTGACAGATGCGGCACGAAGGCCGCCTCGTCGGCGCGCCGAACGGTGCGCAACACAAGCAGGCAGTAGACGAACGTGGCCACGAAGGTGCCCAGCACCACCTGGTTGGCGGTGTCGCGCATGAAGTTGCGCAGTAGGCGCGGACCCAGTTGCGACGAAGCGAGCGACAGCGCGACCAACGTCATCGAGAACACGGTCCCCGCAATGGCGATCATCGACCCGGCCACGGTGCCCAGCAGCAGGCTCGCACCTTCGGCGCCACCGGAATAGATCCAGCTCAATCGCTGCAGCCAGCCCGCTGTAGCGGCCCTGTCGAGCTCCACAGTAGCGATGGCCAGTACCACGGCAAGGCACACCATGACGGCAGGCACGAACCAGAAACTGGATCGAAGGCGATCCCAGTATTTCAGCAGAATTGCTTTCAAGCAGCCTCGATTCAATCCGCGAGCGTCGATCGCGCCAGTCAGTGTCGCGTACAAAGACAGAAAGAGCCTAAAAGCTTAAGCGGTCGGCGCGCTGTTCGCTACCTCACCGAGGCACTGGCATCGAAAATCCTTCCATCGGCGTTGGGGCTGCCGGGTAAGCCAGCACACAGACTCGGCAAGTGCCGTCCGCTCATCGTGCATCACGACGACGACCTCGACCACGATCAGCCGGACGCGATGGCATTGTTAGGCATCAACTGGGTCGGCGCTGAACGCCCAAAACAGCACGAAGCTGTTGCTATCGCTGGCCTTCATCGGCGCAGTGCTGGGCACCAGCGCGATATTGCGCTGGGTAGTCTGGTTCGCCATGAAAGGGAGCAATCTTGCCTGCGTTCGGACCGAGTTCTGGACGAAACAGGGCGTCAGCCTCTTTGCCACGGTCGTTCTCCTCATCGGGCTGCGCTCGATCTGGTGCAACGACCCGACCAACCTGCCCAAGGCCTTCGGTCTGATGTCTGCCGGCCTTGCGTTTGCCCTACAACAGGTCATTACATCGATTGCAGGCCATTTTGTGGTCCTCCGCGGCTCGACTTTCACGGTCGGCGATCGGATCTCAATGGGTGTCCCCGGACCGGTGAGGGCGCAGGACGGAGCAAAAAATCAAGCTGCGCAGATTGGGTTTCGTCATCTCGTCACGTCATTGGGCCAACGGTGGCTTGCGTCAGTTCACGCGCAGCCCAATCCCAAGACTCTTCGCATGACATATTGCGATATCTGCGCCCGCAGTGGTCGCCGGACAATGTCAGCTTAAAAGGTGCAGCGGTCGGTCGTCATAAAAATAGTAGCGGACTGCAATGGGTCGTGAGCGCTCCGACGAAGCAGCAAGCAGCGGCCGCTCACCCGGTGCTCAACCGAGGTTGCCATGCCACTGAAAAGCCACGGCCTCAAGCCGCGATTTTGGATGGCACCGATCGCTGGTCCACCGTCCTGCATTGAACAAGATCCGCGCCCCTGCCAGACTGGAAAGGCTTCCGTGGGCATCGTGCCTGCACAGCCTTCATCGAGGACTTCGGTCCCCCTGA
>JBDTMH010000227.1:0-7096 GCA_039934375.1 Burkholderiaceae bacterium
GATCGGCAGCGTGCGGCCATCGGCGCGCAGCCGCTGCACGATGGTGAGGCCATTGACCTTGGGCAGGCCCAGGTCGACGATGGCCAGGTCGACTGGGTATTCGCGCGCCTGGTGCAGGCCATCCTCGCCATCCGACGCCTGGTCGACACGGTAACCATCGGCCTCGAGCCGGCGCGCCAGCGTCAGCCGCAGCGGGGCCTCGTCCTCGATCAGCAACAGGCGCATGGTGGGCCGATTCCGACGATGGCGCTGCTACCCGCCGCGCCCGGCGTCGGCATCTATGAACACCACGCGCACCTCGCCCCGGGGTGTGACGACCTTGACCCGCCACACGGTTCGGCGGCCGGACTCGGTCTTGTCCACCGACAACACCCGCCCTCCGGTCTGGCGCTGCGCCGCGGCTGCTGCCTGATCGCGGCTGACGTCTGCCCATGCCGGCGCAGCCAGTGCCAGACAGACGGCGCACACGGCCAGCAGCCGTGCCGGGGCGGTGCCGGCAAGTCGTCGGAGCGCGTGCCACCTGCGCCGAGCCGTTCGGTCGGTCGGGCGCGCGGCGAACGGTTCGGGCTGGCTCATGGTGTAGTGGTCGGCGGCAAATAACATCTCGGCATCGTACTACCGCATCACCGGGGCAACGGCTCGACCGATACCCGAACTTGGAGCTCACGACCAGGATCCTGCGGCATCAACGCGACAAACTGCTGGCCGCGGTATTCGTACCCGACTTGGTATCCGGTCAGGCGCTGCTGCACGTCGTTGACCATCTGGCAAGTCTGGACCTGGCGCGGCACCTGTTCGTAACGCTCTGCGCGATCGCGGTTTGCCACCCGGTCGCCGGTGAATGCGCCCACCACGGCGCCCAGCGCGGTGGCAGCCTCGCGGCCATGCCCCCTGCCCAGCTGGTTGCCCAGCACGGCGCCCGCCACTCCGCCGATCACGGCGCCGCCGTAGCTGCGCTGATCTTCGACGCGTTGGGTTTCGTTGATCCACTGGCTGCTGCACTCCTGGCGCGGCACGGCCACGGTCTCGTACTGCGGCTGCACGCTGCGCACGCGCGCGGTATCGACATAGGTGTCGGCATGGGCGCTCAGTGCGGTGATCGCCAGCAGCGGCAGCACAAGGAGGAAGCGGTTCATGGATAAGCTCCTGGGGTTGGGATGGAGCGTATGGTGCGCCGCCATCACTGAATGCCGGCTGAATGAAATGCAATTGCGGCCGGTTCGTGCCGGGCGCGTGAGCCCAGGCGCATCCGTGTTAAAAATCGGCACGACAGATTGCTGATCATCATGCCCGCTACTTCCCAGGCTGTTACTTCATCGTCGGCAACGGCGACGGCAAACCCGGCACCGGACCGGGCCTGATTTTCGGATCCGATGGTCAGATTGGCGTCAGCAACTACGCCCAGTGGACCTCTCTCGAGTGGCTGAGCGGGTCGCGTGCCTTGCCAGCCCAGCACCGGACAATTTCGTGATAACGTCAGAATTTGACGGAGCTGGGCGATCAAATCGAGGTGCCGCAATGACGATTTCAAGACGTGAGGCGATTCGCGTTTCAGGCTCGACGTTGGCGGGGCTGTCGCTCGGGGCGCTGACCAGCCAGAACACCCATGCCCAGTCAAATGCGCCGCAAGCACCATGGCCGGAGAACCTGGTCGAGAGGCCGATGCGCGAGGGATTTCCGGCGGCGCTGCCGCTCAACGCGGATGGCTCGGCGCCGGAGTATCCGTCCACCGCTGCGGGCCAGATTTCTGATCCACTCATGTGGCGTACGATGGACCGTTCGACGCCCCAGATCGAGTACGACTACAAAAAGTTGAGCGTCAAAGTGGATACGCGCGGTCTGGCGAAACTGTCGGGGACGATGCACTTTGCGGACCTCGACAAACTACCCAAGGTATCGCACACGTTTCTGCTGCAATGTGGCGCCGCCAACCCGCGCGGCATTGTCAAGTGGACGGGTGTGCGTTTCAGTGATTTTGCGGACTCCTTGGGCCTGGTGGCGGGCGCGCACTATTGTCGTTTCGTCGCCTCCGACAAGATGTATATCGACGAGGCGCTGGAAACGCTGCGGCGCCCCCAGGTCATGCTCGCCTGGCTGATGAACGACGCCCCGATTCCGCCCAGGCACGGCGCGCCGCTGCGCCTGATCGTCCCGTTCCGCTACGGTAACCGCAGCATCAAGGCGATCACCGAGATCATGTTTGCAACCCCAGGCCTGCCGATGCCGCCGCTGGCCGGCTGAGGCGACTAGCCACGCACCGCGTCGATTGGCGTTGAGCGCGAATGATTTTGGCAGGCGCATGGGCGTTTCTGCACAGTCGATTTACAAATAGGAAAGTGGTGCCGTGCGGCTGCGGGCTGGCCAGTGGCAGGCCGTTGCGAGTGTCAGGGGTCTGAGCAAGCAACAGGCCAAAGCGCGGTTGGATGCATCGGTGCGGTAAGCAGTTCCTACAACACGCCAAGGTTTCAGTTGTTCCGCCGCCAGTAGCGTCCGGCCGCGCTCGCGAAGCCTGGTCGGAGGAGTGGGGATCATCCCGCCAGTAGCTTGATGGCCCAAAACGCTGCAAGGCCCATCTGCACGCCGCATTGCGCAGGCGCCGCCTGGTGCGGCCCGCGACCTGCTTGGAGCGTCTGGCTGAGCGCGTGCCTTCGGTGCTGGTGATGACGTTCTACGAGGACTAGCCCTCGGAAGATGTCGCCGCCATGCTGGGCCTGACGGCCGGCAATGTGCGGGTTCTCCGACACCGCGGCATCGCCAAGTTGCGCCAGTGCGTTGACAGCGCAAGGAGATTTGCATGGATCAAAATCTTGCCTGGCCGCATATCGATTTCGACCAGCTGCTTGCGTACTGGCTGGGCGAAACCGACGAGGCCGGCACCGAAAGCATCGACATGCACCTGCTGGCCTGTGACGTTTGCGCGCGATGCTCGACGAGCTCACTGCGCTGGCGCGGGGCGTGCATCAGGCATTTGCTGGAGGTCTGGTCCATTCATTCATCACGGCTGCGTTTGTTGACCAGCTTCAGAAACGGGGCCTGCGCGTGCGCGAGTACCGCGTGCCCGTCAATGGCCGCGTGAATTGCAGTGTCGCGCCCGACGATGACGTCCTCGTTGGACGCATGGCGGCACCGCTTGAAGGCATCAGCTGCGTTGATGTGGCATTGCGCGTGTCGCCAGACGGTGAGGAGGCATGGGTACGTGACGTCCCTTTCGACGAGGGCAGTGGCGAGGTCTTGTTCGCGCCGAAACTCACGGAGCTTCGCATGATGCCGGCGCACGACCTGCTGCTCCGTTTGCTGGCCCGCGATGCGCAGAGCAGCAGGGAGATCGGGCACTACACCTTTCATCACGGGGGCTAAACCGATTTATTGGGATGCTGGCGCCTGCCCGGCTGTGGACTGACAAGCTTGCGCTCCCGCATGAGCGGCAACTCTAGAATTGCCCAACGGATCGAGAGCGGAAACCTGGATATTCTTAAGCTTTGGTGACGCCCTCACAGCTGGAAGTCGTACCCAATCGCAAGAGGGGCATGGTCAGAAAATTTCTTGCCCTTGTAGAAAGTGGCGCTTGCAGTAAGTCGTCGCTGACCTTGGACTGTCTGCCATTGCCGGACAAGTAGCGTGGACCATCGCCTGCAATCGCAGCATAGAGGAACAACACCACCTGATCGTCGATTTCTCCAGCGACTGGCCGTATATGGCCGTGATAAAAAGCTTTTCATAACGGCCAACTACGGAGATTGACGAGGGGCAGTTCCTGGGTTCGGCGACAAGCTCTCAGCCCTTCGAGACCGCCTTTACGCTGGTTGCAGAAAGTGGATGCCTGTGTCTTCGCCGATCTGGAGGACCTTGCCCAAGTCGCGCGGCAGCACCTTCACCTCGCGGTCGACGCGCTTGAAGAAGGCACCGGCATGCGCTGGCGCATCGAAGATCAGCACGCGGGCCGGCTGTTGGGACTCGCCACTGAAGCCGTGCGCCACCCCTCCGGGTGTGTACACGAAGTCACCGGCCGAGGCCGTGAAGACCTGATCCCCGACAGTGAATCGTACGTTGCCCTCGAGCACGAAATAGGCCTCGTCCCACACATGCGTGTGCGGCGGCGGGCCGCCCGCTTGCGGCAAGGTCACTTCCATCAGCGACCACGCGTTCTTGGTGCTTTGGCCTTCGCACAGGAAGCGGACTTCAGTGCCCATCACGTGCAGGGGCGGCACGCTATTGCTCTTTACGACCATGGGTGGGGTTTGCATGATGAATCCTTCGCTGACGATTTGGTGGGTGGGTTTCGATGCATCGGACGAGTCGAAGTTTGACGATTCACCGCTGCGATGAGAAGATGCGCGGATGGAACTTTATTGAGGACAAATAGGACTTAATCTATGCACGGACTTCGGCCACTGTTGGCTTTCGCCGAGACCGCCAAGCGGGGCAACTTTGCCGCCGCTTCCCGGGAAATTGGCGTCACCCCGTCCACCCTGGCCAAGGCCGTTACGCGTCTCGAAATCAATTTGGGTGTGCGGCTGTTCCACCGCACAACACGTCAGGTCACACTCACCCACGACGGAGAGCGGCTCTTCGCCCGCTGTCAGCGCGTGCTGGCCGAGCTGGACCTGCTGCAGGAGGAGGCCACTGGCGCGCGCGAGGAACCAACGGGCACCTTGCGCATCGACATGCCGGTCGCCTTCGGGCGCCTCGTGATGCTTCCGCTGCTGGCGCAGCTGACGCGGCAGCATCCGCGGGTGTCCATCGACGCGAGATTCTCGGACGTCTACGTCGACCTGGTGAAGGAAGGCATCGACGTCGCCATACGGACCGGCGCTCTGCGAGACTCCACACTGGTGGCGCACACCATCGGCAACCAGGAGTTGCTGTTGTTCGCGGCGCCGTCGTATCTCGCGCGCGCCGGTGTGCCGGCCAAGGTGGGCGATTTGTCGAAGCACACCGCGGTGCTCTTTCGGGTGCCCAGTACCGGCAAGGACCGGCCGTGGCAGTTCAGCGTGCGCGGCCGCAGCATGACGGTGACACCGTCGTCGGGCCTTCATTTAGACAACGGCGATGCGATAGTGGAGGCGACGGTGCTCGGCATGGGTATCGGCCAAGTGCCGCACTACATGGTGAGTGAGCCGCTGAAACGTGGTCAGCTCGTGGAATTGATGCCCGGAATGCGTCCACCGGCCATGCCGATCGCCGCGGTCATGCCCAGCGGGAGGATGGTGCCGTCGCGCGTGCGGGTATTGCTGGAGCTGATCGGGGCGAGCGTCCTCGCATTTCCTGCGGGACCGGGGGGGCATGCAGCAGTATCCGGGCCGCCACGCAGGCGCAGGGCGGCGTAGGATTCGGCCCGACCGCTAAGCCTCTCGTGGCAGAGAAGTGGCCCCGATTGTTTGCACACGATCCGGTGCTGACACAGGTGGATCGGCTGCGAATCAGTCCTGCGCTTTTGAGCTGTCGGCAGGTGCAAGTGTTAACACGGCCTGATTGCTAGTGGCAGCCTTGGACGCCGGGGTCCCGGTCCCGCGCTGAGCGAGGTGGGAGCTGACCGTCCAGTCGCAGTACATAGCTATCGGATACGCGTTGACCGTCAAGGAACATCGACTGGCGCAGCAGCACTGGCTGGGTGGCGGCACTGGTCAAGCGGTACCAGTTGTTGCTGGACTGCGTGTAGACCGGGCCGCATCGGACCAATTGCGCGACGACACCTTTGGCGCGCAAGGCACCCAACAAATCTTCGCCGCGCGGATGACCCATGCCTTCCTCATCCAGATAGCCAGACATGACCTGTGTGCGCGTGCCGCCAAATGCGACGTTGTAGTTGCGCCCGGGCAGCTGGAGGCGGCCGGAGAGCATCCAGGGGAACGGGTCGTCCTTGTAGTGGCTGCCGGCCGTCAGCTGGGTCGAGGGCCACTCGATCCCGGTCTCTGCCAGGGCCGTCAGGCTCGACCAGTCGAGGCGCGCGGCGCCGGTGGGTGGCAGCAGCGCGACCAGGCGCTCCGCCAGCACTTCGTGCGGTAGTCGCGCAGATATGGCACGGCGTTGCGCCGGTGCGCCTGCGCACTGCTCGGCGTACATCTTGAGTTGGTTCGGCTGCAGCTGCGGCAAGTCCTTGTTGAACGTGATCGCGAATCCTTCACACGGTTTGCCCTTGCACGTTGTCTGGATCGACAACACCGCCGGCGTTGCCACACCGCTGGCCAGGCGGTACCAGTTCTGACTGCCGGCACCTCCGGACACCGGGCAGCGCGCAAGCTCTGCTTTGACGCCAATACGGCCCAGCGCGGCCAGTACGGCGGCCTCGCCGAAAGGCGAGCCCTCGTTGCGCAAGTACAGGGTGACGACAAAACTTCGCGCTCCGGTGGCAATCAGAACCATCTGGCGCCCGCCTGCCTTGACGGTACCCTGGCGCAGATAGCAGCCTCCGTCGGGCAGACAGTTCGGCAGTGACTTCGGCGGCAACGGCGCCCACTGTGAGCCCGGCACCGACTCGATGCTCCGCCAGTCCGGAGGGTGGTTGGCCGTCAACGGCGCCATGAGCAGATGCGCGAAATCGTCATCCGGCGCCGCGTGAGCGAGGGCCATCAGAAGCACAGTTGCCACCCAGGTTCCAAGCTTGACAGCGCGATTGACCATAATTCTCCGTCAGTGTCCTAGGCCGCGACGGCGGCACCGGCGCCATCTGGTAGTGGAAGGCAGCCGTCCCGGCGCCTAGGCGGAATGACGAATTGTCGGGCTGCTGATCGCCGAGGTCAATGAAGTATCAGAAGTTGAACCGCAGTGCATCGCGGAGCTAGCGCTGCTCGCTCATGCGAGTGGCCTTGCTCGAGTCTGACGCTTAGCGCACTGAACATCGGTCACGATTGTCCGGAATACCTAGCTTAAGAATGCGGTGCTCAAACTGATTGGCGCTGAAGAGCAGACGATCGTAGTCACTCGGCGAACGGCACGTTGGTTACCACCGGCCGCGGCTGGCGCATTTGCCAGACCAGATGGGCGAGCAGGGCCACGATAACCATGACACCACCGACGAGCGTCCGGCTGGCCGGCACCTCACCGTGTACCAACCAGACCCAGACTGGGCCCAGCACGGGTTCGGCGGTGCCGATCA
>JBDTMH010000228.1:0-7042 GCA_039934375.1 Burkholderiaceae bacterium
ATCAAGCTCGACCTGCAGCCGTTCACGCTGGTCGGCGCCACTACCCGCGCCGGCATGTTGACCAACCCGCTGCGCGACCGCTTCGGCATCGTGGCCCGGCTGGAGTTTTACACCTCCGAGGAACTGGCCCTGATCGTGCGGCGCAGCGCCGGCCTGCTCAAGGTTCCGCTCGAGGAGGACGGCGGTTTCGAGATTGCCCGCCGTTCGCGTGGCACGCCACGCATCGCCAACCGGCTGCTGCGCCGCGTGCGCGACTATGCCGAGGTCAAGGGCAACGGCGCGATCACGCTGGACATGGCCAACCGTGCGCTGGTGATGCTCGATGTCGACCCGCAAGGCTTCGATGTGATGGACCGCAAGCTGCTCGAGGCCGTGGTGCACCGCTTCGACGGCGGTCCGGTCGGGCTGGACAACATTGCGTCGAGCATCGGCGAGGAGCGCGAAACGATCGAGGACGTGATCGAACCCTATCTGATCCAGCAGGGTTTCCTGCAGCGCACGCCACGCGGGCGCATCGCCACGCTGGCCGCCTACCGCCATCTGGGCGTGACGCCGCCGAACCGCGGTGGCGACGACATGTTTATTGGCAAGTGACGGCTTTTCAGGCCGGGGCGGCCATGGCCGGTCTCGGCGCGGTGTTGCGGACGGGTGTTAGTACGGCGGGGCTGTGCAGGACGATCAGCAATTGCGCCAGGTAATACAGCGACAGGATCCACAAGCTGGCCAGCGGTAGCGGCTGGACGAAGCGGTTGACGGCGATCAGCGCATCGCTGGCCATGAACACGCAGGCGCCCAGCGCCACCAGCGCCGAGCGGCGGTGCTGCAGCACGCTAGCCCGACCGATGGCCTGGGCCGCCATCAGGCAGATGGCGAGCACATAGACGCTGACGGCGACCTTGAGAGCGGGATCGCCCAGGCCCGGCCACAGGCAAATCAGCATGACAGCGCCGAAAGCCAGCGCGCCGAGCAGCGCGGCGCGGCTGGGGAACCAGGCCTGGCCGCGGCGAAACAGCGCGATGTAGAACAGGTGCGCCAGCAGAAACGAGGCCAAGCCGGGAATGAAGGCATGGATCGGCAGCATCAGGAACACGTCGCCGGCCAGCGACGCAACCAGGGCTAAGGCCAGCAGGCGATTGGAACCTCGGTCATACCCCGGCAATGCGGCGCCACGGCGCAGCACCAGCGCGATGGCCAGCACCATGGCCAGCGGCTTGAACAGGTAATGCAGTTCCTGCAGACCCAGGGTCGCGCTGGCGGTGGCCAGCACAGCGGCCTGGACCATGGATGCACCAAGTACCGACAGGCGCGACTCCAACACCGCACCGAGCGACCAGAAGGTGATGACCAGCGCCGCGCTGCAGACCGACACTTCCAGCGGCGTCATCCGGTGGGCGAACCACAATACCAGCGCAACGGCAGCCAGCAGGGCGACAAATCCAACGCCGACGTAGGCCTTGACGGCGCGGCTGAGCGGCGGATCGTAAAGTGGCACCTGTGCCAGTTCAAACGCCGGCTTGGGCCAGCGGGTCGCCACGTCGGCAGGCCGCCAGCCCGGTGGCTTGAACCAGACGCGGATCTTGTCGCTCCAATGGCGGGTACGCCAGCTGTCTTGCAGCAATTGCCAGTAGACCTCGGCATTCGCCCACAGCGGGTTCCAGCTGCGCAGGTTGCCGCGGGTGCCATAGACGCAGGGTGCGTCCTCTTCGCGAAAGCTGCCGAACAGCCGATCCCACAGGATCAGGATGCCGCCGTAGTTTCGGTCCAGGTACTGGTCGTTGACAGCATGATGGACCCGGTGGTTGCTGGGCGAGCAAAACACCCGGTCGAACCAGCCGAGCTTGTGCACCAGTTCGGTGTGCACCCAGAACTGGTACAGCAGGTCGATCAGCGCCACGATGCCGAAGATCAGCGGCGGCACGCCGGCCACGGCCATCGGCAGGTAGAACACCCAGCCCAGCAAGGCGCCGCTGCTGGTCTGGCGCAGCGCTGTCGACAGGTTGTACTGCTGGCTCTGGTGGTGCACCACATGTGCCGCCCAGAACACCGCCACCTCGTGGCCAGCGCGGTGCAGCCAGTAGTAGCACAAGTCATAAAACAGCAGCGCCAGCACCACGCCGTACCAGCTGTTCCAGAACGCCTGGTCCGGAAACAGCGCGACCCATTGGTAGACGCCGGTGTAGATGCCCACCGCCAGCAGCTTGCTGAACAGGCCGCTGAGCTGGCTCAGGCCGCCCAGGCTCAGGCTGTTGACCGCGTCGCTGAACCGGTAGACCACGACGCCCCGCCGGCGGGCGAGCGCCCATTCGGCCAGCATCAGCAAAAGGAAGACCGGAATCGCGAGAACTATGACCTGGCTGGCTGTCAGCATGGCGTGGTGGCACGGTCAGGTGGCGGATTCGTCGCGCCAGTCTTGGTCCAGATGGCGGGTATCGGACCAGCCGACCATGGACAGGCCCTGGGGCGTCCACAGCAGCCGGTTGATGCTGGCATTGCCCAGCGCCCAGCTGCGCTGCGCGTCCACGCCTTGTCGGGTCGCGATGCGGTACAACATGTCGAGCACGCCGCCATGCGCAACCAGCACGATCTGCTCGCCCACATGGCGCTGCGCCAGTGCATTGGTGACGGCAAGCACGCGCTCGCCCAGCAGCTGCAGCGACTCGCCACCCGGTGGCGCCCATGTGGCGTCGCGCGCACGCCAGCGCGCCGTGTCCAGCGGCCAGCGTTGCTCAAGTTCGTTGAAGGTCCGCCCTTCGTATTCGCCAAAGCCGCGCTCGCGCAGACGGACATCGCTGATCACCTCCATGCCGTGGGCCACTGCAATGGCATGTGCCGTCGCATGCGCGCGCGCCAGGTCGCTGCTGTAGACCGCGGCCAGCGGCTCGCCCGCGGCGAGCAGCGACTGCGCTGCGCGCTCGGCCTGCCAGCGTCCCTTGGTATTCAGCGGTATGTCGCGCTGGCCCTGGATGCGGGCGCTGGCATTCCAGTCGGTCTCGCCGTGGCGAACGGCAACGATGCGGGTCGTGAGCATGGACCGATTCTAGGAGGCCGCAGCGGGTCGCCCTGCCGGCAGCGGGCCGACCGGGCACGCCTCAGCGCGGAATCTCGATGTTCACCTGGCGCGGCCCTGGTGGCGGGTTCGGAAAGTCGCGCAGCGCGGCCTCGAACATCGCAGGTATCACCGCTGCGTCGTCGGCCCAATAGCCGTCGCTGCTGGCATGGGTTTCGAACACCAGACCACCATCGGACAGGCGGCGCATCAGCAGGCTGACCTCGCGCCGGTACCAGGGCATTTCGGCGACGAAGTACGGGCCCGGGTACGGGTAGACCACGCCGTGCCGCGTCACGATCGGAAAGCCCCGGAAGAAGCCGGCTCCGTAGCCCGGATCGTCCCAGGGCGAGCGCGGGTCGCGGTGCACACGCAACTCGAAACTCACGCTGTATTGCGCCGCTGTGTCGTCGCGGCGCATGCCGACCTTGTCCAGTTCGGTCTGGACCATGTCCTCGAGTTGATTGCGTTGCGCAGGTCGAGCCTGCTGGGACAGCAGCTGTTCGAAGCGGTAGGTTGCGGGCACCGACACGCCCGGGGGCACGGTGTAGGCGTGCACCTCGGAGTCGATGATGCGCATGCCCGAGCAGCCGGCGAGGGCCAGCGTAAGCAGAAGCAGGCAATAAAAGCGTGCCTTCATGGTCGATTCCCCTTGGTGGATGTGTCGCAACGCTGCGTCGGGCCTATGTGAGGCGCACCGCGGCTACGACCCGGGCCGCGTCAGTCGCCGAAGCGCACGACCTGCAGCGCCGGCAACGTGGCGGGTGCCGCGAAGTTTTCGGCATCGAAGGCCTTGTCGCCGCCATCGTCGGGCACGCCAGTCACCTTCAGACCCTTGAAGTCGTGCCGTGTTCCGTCCATCAGGTGCGAAGGCACGACATTTTGTAACGCCGTGAACATGCTCTCGATGCGGCCGGGGTGCTGTTTCTCCCAGTCTTGCAGCATGCGCGACACCTGCTTGCGCTGCAGATTGGTCTGGCTGCCGCACAGGCTGCAGGGAATGATCGGGAACTGGCGATAAGCGGCCCAGCGCACCAGGTCTTTCTCGGCGACCTGGGCCATCGGGCGGATCACGATATGCCGGCCGTCGTCGCTGACCAGCTTGGGCGGCATGCCCTTGAGCTTGCCGCCGAAGAACATGTTCAGAAAAAAGGTCTGCAGGATGTCGTCGCGGTGGTGGCCCAGCGCAATCTTGCTGGCGCCGAGTTCATCCGCCACCCGGTACAGGATGCCGCGGCGCAGCCGGCTGCACAGGCTGCACAAGGTCTTGCCTTCGGGTATCAGGCGCTTGACGATGGAATAGGTGTCCTGGTTCTCGATGTGAAACGGCACGCCGAGCTGCTCCAGGTATTGCGGCAGCACGTGCTCCGGAAAACCCGGCTGCTTCTGATCCAGGTTGACCGCAATCAGCTCGAAACGCACCGGTGCCCGTGCCTGCAGCTTGAGCAGGATGTCGAGCATCGCGTAGCTGTCCTTGCCGCCGCTGACGCAGACCATGACCTTGTCGCCTTGCTCGATCATGTTGTAGTCGACGATGGCCTGCCCGACATGCCGGCACAGGCGCTTCTCGAGCTTGTGATTCTCGCGTTCGACCTTCACGCGGGCATCCGCGCGCGTGTCTTCGATCCCCACGCGGGCATCGGCGCGCGTATCTGTCGCTTCAGTTTCGAGCCAGGTCGTTTCCATCACCACTTTCCGGTTTCCACGCGAATCGCCACTTCGCAGTCGTCGAAGATCTCGAGCTTGGCGATCTTCACGCGCACGCCCAATACGCCGGGGATCTGCATCAAGCGCCGCGCCAGTTTGCCGATCAGCGTCTCGAGCAGGTGCACGTGCTGCGCAGTGCATTCGTCGATGATGATCTGGCGGATCTTGCGATAGTCCAGCACGTGGTTGATCTCGTCGTCGGCCGGATGCAGGTCCTGCACACCGAGGTTGAGCTCGGCGTCGACCTGGATCGGTTGGGGGCCGGTTTTCTCGACGTCCAGGATGCCCAGGTTGGCGGCAAAGCGCAACCCGGTCAGGTTCAGGGTCTGGTTGCCGCGGGCTTTGGTCATGGGCGGATTTTCGGTCGGGTTGCGAGGCAGTGGTTCACATCAGCGAAAAGTCGCGTGTGAACCGCATCAGGTGCTGGCCGCCGTCGACCAGCAGCGAGGTGCCGGTGATGGAGCGGTTCTCCAGCGCGAAGCGTACGGTGGCGGCCACGTCGGCCGGGGTCGACGACTGGTCGAGCAGGGCCAGCTTGTGGCGCTCCTTGAACTGCGCGTCGGTGATCAGGTCGCTGGTCAGCGTCAGGCCGGGCGCGACGCCGACCACCCGCACGGCTGGCGCAAAGGCCAGTGCCAGCATCGTGGTTGCCGCCTCCAGCGCTGCCTTGGACAGCGTGTAGCTGATGAAATCGGGATTCTGGTTCCACAGTTTCTGGTCCAGCAGATTGACCACGACACCTTGTGCCTGGGGCTCGGCCACTTCGGATCCGGCGCGGTCGCTGCGCCGGTGCTGGATATGGCTGTGCAGCGCCTGCGCCAGCAGGATCGCCGCGCCAGCATTGCTGCGCATGTGTTTTTCCATCGACGCGAAACCGAAGGTCGCGGCGCTGTCGTGCTCGAAGGTCGACGCGCTGTTGACGACCGCGTCGACATGGCCAAAGTGCGAGATCACGGTCGGCAGCAGGTTCAGCACCGCCATCTCGTTGGCCAGGTTGGCACGAAACGACATGCTGTTGCCCGCGAGTTGGGCGCATTCGGCACTGGTGCGGTGCGCGTCCTCGACCGAGTCGCGGTAATGCACCGCGACGTTCCAGCCATCGCGCGCCAGCGCCAGCGCAATCTCGCGGCCCAGGCGTTTGGCGGCACCGGTGACGAGGACGACGCGTTCGCGGGTAGTGGCTGGCATTCGGGGACAATCAGAGCGGATGGAGATACCCCCGAGTTTAACGAGCGCCGTGCAGACGCATCTGTTGCAGGTGCTTGCGCAGCACAGGGGCTGGATCGGCTTTGACCGGTTCATGGAACTGGTGCTTTACACACCGGGCCTGGGCTACTACGCGCGCGACAGCGGCCAGATCGGCGCGCTGCCAGCCACGGCGCTGGGTGCAGGCAGCGATTTCGTCACCGCGCCGGTGCTCTCGCCACTGTTCGGCCGGGCGCTGGCGGTGCAGGTGGGGCAGGCGCTGGTCCAGACCGGAACCCGCGAGGTCTGGGAGTTTGGCGCCGGCACCGGGGCCATGGCCGACCAGCTGCTGCAGGCCCTGGGCGAGCTAGTGGACTGCTACACCATCGTCGATCTGTCAGGGGCCTTGCGCCAGCGCCAGCGCGAAACCTTGCAGGCTTTTGCCGACAAGGTCCGGTGGGTCGACGCCTTGCCGGCATCGTTGCGCGGGGTGGTGCTGGGCAATGAAGTCATCGACGCAATGCCGGTGAAACTGCTGGCGCGCTGCGCCGGTGTCTGGCACGAGCGCGGCGTCGCGGTGGGCCCGGACGGCGCCCTGGCGTGGCAGGACCGACCGACCGATCTGCGTCCGCCGATGGACATTGCGGGCAATGGCGACTACCTGACCGAGATCCACCCACAGGCCGAGGCCTTCATGCGCACGCTGGTGGACCGGCTCGCGCAGGGCGCGGTGTTGCTGATCGATTACGGCTTTACCGAAGCCGAGTACTACCACCCGCAGCGCGCCATGGGTACCTTGATGTGCCACCGGGCGCATCGCATGGACGACCGACCCTTGCTGGACGTGGGCGCCAAGGACATCACGGCGCATGTGAATTTCACCGGTCTGGCGCTGGCAGCACAGCAGGCGTTTGACGCCGCGCCAGAAACCGGGCCATGGAACCTGCTGGGCTACACCAGCCAGGCGCGTTTTCTGATCAATTGCGGCATCGGTCCGATGCTCGACGCGGCCGATCTGCCACAGCGCGTGATGGCGCAGAAACTGTTGCTGGAGCATGAAATGGGCGAATTGTTCAAGGTCATCGCGTTTTGCCGCGGCGCGCC
>JBDTMH010000229.1:0-7041 GCA_039934375.1 Burkholderiaceae bacterium
GTTGGACCGCACTGCGAGTACAGCGTTCGTCCCGCCAAATGCAAATGAATTTGACAGCATGACGTTGCCGGATGCGCCGGGCCGGGCGACGTTCGCGACGTAGTCGAGATCGCAAGCGGGGTCAGGCTGCTCGAGATGCATCGTGGGAAGGGCGATCTGCTGCTGCATCGCCATCAAAGCCAACACGAATTCGAGCGCTCCGGCCGCACCCAGCAGGTGCCCATGAATTGCCTTCGTCGCGCTGATTGGAATCACGTAGGCTCTGCTGTTGAAAATGCTCTTGATTGCCGCAGTCTCCGCGACATCGTTGGCGAGAGTTCCGGTTCCGTGTGCGTTGATGGAATCGACCTCTTCCGCCCGGATGCCCGCCGACACCAACGCCGCGCGCATAGCCGCAGCTTGGCCCGCGGAGCTTGGGCGGGCAATGTGGGACGAGTCAGTGGTGAGCCCGTAACCGATCAGTTCACCGAAAATTTTCGCGCCGCGGCTCAGCGCCGTTTGCATGGGCTCGAGAACGACGATCGCTGCACCTTCTCCAAGCACCATGCCGCTGCGGTTCTTCGAGAACGGCTTGCAGGACGTGCCTGGATCCGAAATGTCGCTGTTTGCCAGCGTGTGCATGGCTTCCCATGCCTTCAACGAGCCCAGCGAGAGTGGTGCCTCGGCGCCCCCGGCAATGGCAAGATCGACGGCGCCACTGGACACCCGCAGCCAGGCTTCGCCGATTGCGACGCTGGAGGACGAACACGCAGTCGAATAGGTGAGATTCGGACCGGTCAAGCCGAGGTCGATTCCGATCCAGGACGCAGGCGCGTTGTGCATGCCCTGGAGAATCAACGTGGGCTTGATTCGATCAGATTGCTCACCATAAAGTGTGCGATAGCCGTCATCCATCGACGTGGTACCGGCCATGCCGGTGCCCAGAAAGACGCCGACCCGGTCGCGGTCAATGGTCAGAAGCGCACCGCAGGAATGTTCAATGGCACGCCGGGCGGCGACGACGGCAAACTGGGTAACCCGGTCGAGCAGCCGTTGCTGCGGCGGCTCGAAGTGTGACGCTGCGTCAAATTGCACTGTGGCCGCCAACGGCGTGCGAAGGCGATGCGAACCATCGGTGACCAAGGGGCGGATTGACGACCGTCCGGCACAGGCTGATTCGAAGACCTCGTCGGCGCTGTGGCCCAGTGGGGTCACCAGGCCAATGCCGGTAATCGCGACACGCCTCATGCGATCGACTGGGACTCGCCACCCAACTCGGACCCTGCTGCCGTACCGGTCTGCGCCGCAATTTGACCGTCGACATAAAGCACAACATCTTCAAACGTCGCAAGATCCATGGGTACATCGGGCAATTTCAAACCAAACTCGTCTTCGATGTTGAAGAGCAACTCGGCTACCCCGATTGAATCGATACCGAGGTCTTCAAGACTAGCATCGGGAGTCAGCTTGTCGGGGTCGGCTTTGAAGTCTTTGACCAACATGGCGATGATTCGAGAGGTGGTGCTCATGCTTTTTCTCCGGTGGGGACATTCATGCCTGGTGCAGTTTCGCTTCGTCCATGTTGCAACGAGCGTGCCTTGCCGCTCCACGCGGCGCCGATTCTGAGCAAAGACGGAAAACGGGTCATGAAGCCTACCGCAATTCGGGTCGGAAGTGGGCGCATGAAAATTTGAGCGTAAAGCGCAGAGGCGCGCATGCGTGGCGTGAAATTCCGCCGCCACATACGCTCGTAGTCTGAATGCGCGTCAGCCAGCGTCGATGGTGTTGGCATTTGCCCCACGTGGCGTGTCAGGGCTTCGACCAGCAGTGTGGCGGACTGGATCGCAATGCTGATGCCTTCGGCCACGACCGGATGCGCCTCGGCAGCGGCATTGCCCACCGCAAACACGCCGCTCTCTCCGAAAGTGCGAATTCCGGGACGGATCGGGCCGGCGCCAATCCATTTGCCATCACAGCTTGCGGCTTCAAGCGCTTCGGCGACGCCGGCGCAGTGCGCAAGAATGTGCGCCAGCACCGACTCCCCCGCGGTACGTCTCGGATGTCTCGCTCGCGCGGCTTCCAGATGGTCTCGCCGGATGCAACACGACAGGCTGATGCGCTGCCCGCCGGTGTTGACCATGCCGCCGTAACCGCCAGGGAACGCGATCAATGGCATCAAGTCGCCATCCAGTGCGCCGCCATGAAACCGGGCCTTGAAGCCGAGAAGATCCGAGCCGGCGACGGCTTTTCGGAACTGCTGCGTTGGCAACGGTCCTGCTTCCCACGAGCCATGCGCTGCGACAATCAACGGTGCTTCCAGAATACGCCGTTCGTCACGTTCACGATTTTCGACGGTGCACAGATATCCACGATCGCTGGCCGTGAAAGCCGTCACTGCAAAGGGCTGCCAAACAGTGGCGCCGATAGCTGCAGCGTGTCCCAGCAGTTCAGTGTCCAGAATTTCGCGATTGACGGCGCGCCCCCCTTCAACAGGCTCACGAAGCGGATTCATCGGCGTCGTGACTTTCGACGTACCGGCAAATACCCCCACGCGACGGACAAGTGGCCCGGCCTGCGGGGTAAGTTCATCGACCACGCCGAGCGCGTGAAGGAGCGGCCACGTGGTTGCGGACACGAACTCCCCACATACTTTGCTGCGCGGGAATGCGATCTTTTCGACGACGGCAACCCGCTTTCCTGCGCGCGTCAGCAAGATTGCAGCGGTGGCTCCTGCCGGGCCACCGCCGACAACGATGACGTCGTATTTGGACGGAAGCAAGACGTTCATACCTTACGCGCCAGCAGGCAATGGCTGAACAGCCCGGCCGAATATTCGCGCAGCGACCAGCCGCGATGGCTCGGCCAATGGGCAGACAGTTCCTGGCCCCGAAAGCCAGCGTGAACGCTCAGCACGGCATCGTTACGCGTAACCGCACCAGCGCCGATGAGGCCGACAAGATGACTGCCGACAAGCGCGACGGAACTGCGCCGGGGCTCACAACAAAAGAACGTTGCCGTGGATTTCGCCACCGCATGAACGAGCCGCGTCAGCTCGTCGTCCTGGAAATGGTGCAGGAACAAATTCGCAATGATGATGTCCCACGGTCCCTCGGTGCTCCGATCCAGCCAATCAAAGACATCTGCGGTCGCCACTTTGGGACGCCATCCGGTCTTGCGCAGACCTTCGAGCGTCTCGTCGTCGACCACGGGTTGCCGATCCAGCAAAGTCAATGTCACATTCGGCAGCACAGCGGCACGGCTTCGCGCAAACCGCAACGCCAACGAACCGTCTCCTGCACCCAGTTCGAGAATTCGTAATGGCGATGCATCGACCCTGGTATCCAGGGCGTTTGTCATGATCGAGAGTGTTCCCATCGCGAAATGCAGTCGGCGCAGGTCGCTGCGCGATCGCCGCGCCGCGGGGTCGTCCGCGCCAAGAGAATCCAGTTCTTCGGGTGCCACGCTACGGGGCAGAAATGCATGCTTGCTCATGGGAAGGAGCCGTTCAACCGACCTTGAGCAACGCTCCATGGCAGGAAAATCCGGCACCAAACGACGACAACCACCACCAGCCATCCGGGGCGTGATCTTCGATCGCCGCCGCCAGCACAAAATAGACAAAGGCGCTCGACAGATTGCCATACTCCCGAAGCATGGCGGCGCTGTAGCGCAGGTCCGACTTGCCCAGTCGGAAATGGGCTTCGATCGCCTGCAGCACATCACGTCCACCGGCATGCATGATCCAGGCACTCATATCTGCCGGATTGACCGCCGCGCGATCCAGCACGGTTTTGAGTACCGAAAATGCATTCTCCGCAGCGAGCTGGGGCACTTCTCTCGTCAGGATATTTCGAAGCATGCCGCCGCGCGACTCGAATTTGAGTGCATCTCGCTGTCCTGGCACCAGCACGGAAGCGCTGTCGATCCACTCTATCGGGCACGCCTGGTGTCCGGGCTCGCGCGACAACACCGCCGCGCCTGCGCCGTCACCGAAAAGGCAAGCACTGATCAAGACACCCGGATCGTCATCGAGGTACATTGCCGCGCTGCTGACCTCAACGCAGACAGAAAGTACGTTCTGACAATTGCCGCCCCCGAGTAGCGCACGACCTAGCTGCATGTTGGGAAGTGCTGCGGCGCACCCTTGGCCAACCAGGTCATAGGCCTGAACGTCGGATCGAAGCCCCAGTCGTTCCACGACATGGCCCGAAAGTCCTGGGCATACATAGCCGGTGCAGGTGCTCACAACCACTGCGTCGATGTCTACGGCATGCAGGCCGGCATTCTGGATTGCCTGGGCTGCAGCCTTTGCTCCCAGTGCGGGCGCGTGGAGCAAGAACCTTTGGCTCAGCGTATCGGGGTCAATGTCGAACACGTCTGCCAGCTTTTCCACCGCCAGTCGCCGGGCTTCAATGCCGTTGTCACGCTGCAATACGGTTCGTGCAATCACGTGTGAGCGCCGACCTAATTTGTTGAACCAGTCCGACGACTCAAAACCGACCAGGCACTCAGCCTTCGTGTATCTGTTCTCGGGAACGGCCGTGGATATGCCGCGCAGAAAGGTGTGCGTCGCAGTCGTGTCAGCTGACCCCATCACGCTAAACCAGCATACTTTCCAGCGGCTCCGATGGCTGGTTCAAGAATTGTTGCATCAAAGCGTCTGCGGGTGGCCGGCATACAGGAAGTGCGTGGCAAAAGCGTCATGGTGAATTGTGCGGGTTCGAGGCAATGAGTCGCGTAGGACATTGACGCTAGATCGAGTCAGAAATTCGTGGATCGGGCATTTCGCAACCAGTATCCTTCGTATGTGTCCCCTGACGACCGTGGCAGCTTACACGCAAGTAGTGTGAATGGATGGGAGGCGGCATACAAGGTGGCGCCGTTTGACAATTCTTTCTGGTCGCATGTCGAGGGATGCCACGGCCATTCGTCGAGAGGTTGCCGGCGCAATCCATCCGGTCAACTTTTGCAACAGGAACCTCCGACCATGTCCACCACCCTGACCCCTTATCTCAGCTTTGCAGGCAACACCCGCGAGGCCTTTGCATACTACGAAACGGCACTTGGTGCCAGAATAGAAACAATGATGCGTTTTGCCGACATGCCCGTATCTGCCATGCCCACCGAAGGCTGCGGCGACGCGGGTGGTCCCGGCAACGATGGCATCATGCACGCGTGCCTGGCACTGCCCGGCGGCGCGATGTTGTTTGCCTGCGATGCCCCGCCTGGCAAGCCCGACGAGGGCGTCAAGGGCGTGATGCTCGCGCTGCAGTTCGACACCGTGGACCAGGCATACAAGGCATTCGACGCCTTGTCGCAGGGCGGGCAAGTGACAATGCCGATGGCGCCCGCCTTCTGGGCCGCGACTTTCGGGATGTTGACCGATCGCTTTGGCGTACGCTGGGCGGTCAATGGCGAACCTGTCGCACCAGGCTGAGCACAACCAGCACGGGGCGGCGGTTTGCGCCGGCAAATCCACGCCGGCCAGTCCAGTAGCGCAAGTCGCCCAGTCGAAATAGACTCCCGTCGTTCGTCGTGCAAGTTTTCTGCGCCGCCGCGCCTGCCAAGGAACCACCATGAGCCGATCCTCGAACCTCCCTGCGACCGCCCGCAAGAGCGCTTCGCGCAGTGCGCCTGCGTCTACCCAGCGACTGGTCATCCTCGTGGCCACACGCAAGGGCGCCTGGCTGTTCCACGGCGACACGCGTCGCAAGTCCTGGGTCGCGGATGGCCCCCACTTCCTGGGACACACCATCAGCCATGTGCAGTGCGATCCCCGCGATGGGCGCACACTGTTGGCAGCAGCCAAGACCGGTCACCTCGGCCCGACCATCTTCCGCTCGATCGACCTCGGGCGTAGCTGGAAAGAAGCGCAGCAACCACCTGCATTTGGCAACGAGTCCAGCAACTTGCCGGGCCGTTCGGTTGACCATACCTTTTGGCTGACCCCCGGGCATGCCAGCGAACCCGGCAGCTGGTATGCGGGCACTTCACCCCAAGGCCTGTTTCGGTCGCAGGACGGTGGTGTCAGCTGGATACCACTGCCGTCCGTGAACGACGACCCGCAGTTCCGCGAGTGGATGGGCACGGTGCAGGACGGCACACCCGACGGTCCCAAACTGCATTCGGTCATCGTCGATCCGCGGGACCCGGCGCATCTCTATTTTGCGATGTCGGGCGGTGGTGTCCACGAGTCTTGCGACGCCGGCCAAAGCTGGTCGACGCGGATCAAGGGCCTGGAGGTGGTGGAAGGCTTCGACGCCGCCACCGTCACCTTTCACGATCCGCATTGCGTGCGGCTGTGCCCGGGCAATCCGGATCGGCTGTACCAGCAGAACCACTGCGGCATCTACCGGCTGGACCGCTCGGGCGACGCGGCGACAGACAGCTGGCAGCGCATCGGTCGCAAGATGCCAAAACGCGTGGGCGACATCGGTTTTCCGATGGTCGTGCACCCGCGTGACGCCGACACGGCCTGGGTCTTCCCGATGGATGGCACCACCGTCTGGCCCCGCACCAGCCCGCAGGGTCGGCCTGCGGCCTACGTCACGCGCAACGCCGGCCGCAGCTGGCAACGGCTGGACCAGGGCCTGCCCGAGAGTCAGGCCTGGTGGACCGTCAAGCGCCAGGCCATGACCGTGGACTCGCAGGCAACTCCGGCGCTTTACCTCGGCACCACCAGCGGCGAGCTCTGGATCGGTCGTGACGAAGGCGCACGCTGGACGAACATAACGCGGAATCTGCCAGAGATCTACGCGGTGGAAGTAGCCGCGTTGGCGTAGGTGAGACACGCACACTCATTGAGCGTTACATGGTGAAGGTGCTGATTCCCGCGGCGCTGCGCTCGTACACAGGCCAACTGCATTTACAGGCCAGCGGCCAGACACTCGAGGCCATGTTCGCTGACCTGGACCGCCGCTACCCCGGACTGCGCTTTCGTGTGGTGGACGAACAAGGCCAGCTGCGGCCCAACATGCGCATCTTCGTCAACGGCATCGGCGTGCGCGACCTGCAGCATGCGCTGAAGCCGGACGACTTTGTGGCGGTGGTGTTGGCGCTCAG
>JBDTMH010000230.1:0-6971 GCA_039934375.1 Burkholderiaceae bacterium
CGACGATCCGGTTTCGGCGCCGAGTTGCTCGAAGCCGATGGTTGCCTTGATGTAGTCGCGCAAGACGGCCTTTCCTGTGTCCACATCGCCGGCCAGCAGTGCCTCGATGCCTGTCTTGAACAAGGCATCCCGAAATGCCGGGTCGGCCCGCACCCGGGCCGCTATCGTTTCCTTGAAGTCGCGAGTCAGACAGGCGTGTGAACAGCAGGGGTCAGGGAACAACAGGGGTCAGGTCTCCCATTTTTCCAACATCTGAATCTCAGTGCTTGAAAGCGCCGCTAAAGGTGAGCGAAGGGTCGGCGACGGGAGTTGTGAGACCTGACCCCGGCCTGTGCCAGTTTCCCCAGGATATAGGCTACTTCCAAAGCCGTGCCCTCAATGTGCGGCTGGCGCTGGCAGAATCGGTAGTTGGCGTCGGCACTGGTGCGCCTGCCGATTTAGCCGCGCAAATCGAGCTGAACTGAACCCGATGTAAGGAGCGATGTCCATGTCCGAGCCACTGTCGATCGAACCCGAGTTGCTGGCAGAAGTCTGCCGACGACACCATATTCGCAAGTTGTCGCTGTTTGGCTCGCGGCTCAAGCGCACTGCCAGGCCAGACAGTGATATTGACCTGTTGGTGGAGTTCTTGCCCGAGGCGTCGCCAACATACTTTGACCTGGCAGAGATCGAAATTGAATTGTCCGCATTGCTCGATGGCCACAAGGTGGATTTGCGCACCCTCGCCGAACTGAGTCGCCATTTCCGTGATCAAGTGCTACGTGAAGCGCTGGAGCAGTATGCTGCTGCATGAAAAGGACTTCGTACGGATGAAGCACATGCTCAAGGCAGCTGAGCAGGCGCTGCAATTCTGCCAAGGGCGCGTGCGTGCAGACCTCGCCTCTGACCCGATGCTGCGTTTCGCTCTGACGCATGCGCTCATGATCGTCGGCGAGGCGGGCTCAACGGTCACTCAATCGACGCGCGATGCGCTGCCGAACATTGCTTGGGCGGCTATCGTCGGCATGCGGCACAGGCGTGGTCCACGCGTATTACGATGTTGACACCGACGTATTGTGGCGGTCGGTGAACGAGAAGCCGCCCGAGTTGAATCAGGGTTTGCGCGCAGCGCTGGCTGAGTGAAAAGCAATGACTATCAAGGGAACCAGGGGTCCGGTGGTCCGGTCTCTCGTTTCTCCACCACCTCAATCTCAGCGCTTGAAGGCGGCGGCACAGATGAGCGAAGGGCCGGCGATGTGAAATGAGAGACCTGACCCCGGCCTTGGAATCCGGTACCAACTGCCCTGAACAGGCGTGTGAAAATGGGACCCCGACGCAGCCACCATGTGAATCAAGCACGCCATGTCCAGCAAGCAATCCAGGCCTGGCAAGCCGGCCATCGAGCCAGCCGCCCGGCAGGCCAGCCAGACGAAGCGGGCCTGACCGATGGCGCTAGACTTCACCACCCTTGACACCCTGCGCGCCCACCATCCGGCGTGGCGGCTGCTGCGCTCGGACCACGCGCCGCTGGTGGCGAGTTTTCTGAATCGGGTTTTTGTTGCGCCCAACCTGCGGGTGATGGCGGCGGCAGACCTGGCCGAGGCGCTGGAAGACGAGTTGTACGCGCTGCGCCAGCACCAGGGCGATACTGCCTTCCCCAAGCCGGCGCTGCAATACCTGAACGACTGGGCCGCGCCGGACAAGGGGTGGTTGCGCAAGTTCTACCGCACAGGTACCGACGAGGCACAGTTTGACCTGACTCCGGCCACCGAAAAAGCCATTGCCTGGCTGGGGCAGTTGTCGCAGCGCCAGTTCGTCGGCACCGAATCGCGGTTGTTGACACTGTTCGACCTGCTCAAGCAGATGCGCGAAGGCAGCGAAGCGGATCCGGTCAAGCGCCTTGCCGAATTGCACAAGAAACGCGACGAGATCGATGCCGAGATCGCACGCGTCAGGTCTGGCGACGTGCCACTGCTGGACGACACGGGGCTGAAAGACCGGTTCCAGCAATTCACGCTCGGTGCGCGTGATTTGCTGGCGGATTTCCGCGAAGTGGAGCACAACTTCCGACAGCTTGATCGGCGGGTGCGCGAGCGCATCGCCTTGTGGGAGGGCGCCAAGGGTTCATTGTTGGAGCAAATCATGGGCGAGCGCGATGCGATCGCCGATTCCGACCAGGGCCGCAGTTTCCGGGCATTCTGGGAGTTCCTGCTGTCCAGCCAGCGGCAGGAGGAATTGACCGAGCTGCTCGACCAGGTGCTGCAACTGCCCGCCGTGGCCGCTCTCGAGCCCGACCCGCGAACACGGCGCGTGCATTACGACTGGATGGAGGCGGGCGAGCACACCCAGCGCACGGTGGCCGCGTTGTCGCAGCAGCTGCGGCGTTTCCTCGATGATCAGGCCTGGCTGGAAAATCGCCGCATCATGGAAATCCTGCATGGCATCGAGAGCAAGGCGCTGGCCTTGCGCGCCTCGTCTCCGACTGGCATGGTGATGGAGATCGCCGAGTCCGGCGCCGCCATCGAACTGGCGTTTGAGCGGCCCTTGTTCACGCCCGCGGCCCGGCCGGTCATCGACGCGCTGGTCTTGCAGGCGGGCGATGAGGACATCGATTCGTCGGTGTTGTTCGAGCAGGTGGTGGTGGACAAGGCGCGCCTGAGCCGCCACATCCGCCACGCATTGCAGGCGCAGGCACAGATCACCTTGGGCGATCTGGTGCTCTACCAGCCGCTGCAACACGGGTTGGCCGAGTTGGTGGCGTATCTGCAGCTGGGCAGCGAAGATTTCAGTGCGGTGGTCGATGAGAACCACTCCGAGCCCGTGTCATGGCAGGCGGTGGCGGCCGACGGGCAGCCAATCACCCGCAGTGCGCGCATGCCACGGGTGATCTTCATGCGCTGAAACCGTACAACGAAAAGGAATACCGGATGGAAGATCAGGAATCTGCGGCGCGCGATGAAACTCCGGCACCGGCGCCGGTGGTCGACCTGTCGATGCTGCTGATTCAGCTGCTCAAGGGCGTGTTGTACCGTGATGGCGATGAACGCCAATGGTCTGTGTTGCTGAATCTGCAGGCGCGTGTGCGCGACTATCTGGCCGTGCTCAACCTGGAGCTGGTACTCGACGAGGCCGAGGGTTATGCCTTTGTCAAGACCCGGCCTGAGCCTGGTGACGGCGATACCGCGCCGCGGTTGCCGCGCCTGGTGGCGCGTCGGCCTTTGTCGTTCCCGGTCAGTCTGGTGCTCGCACTGTTACGCAAGAAGCTGGCCGAATTCGACGCCGGCGGCGGCGACACCCGGCTGGTACTGGGGCGAGATGACATTGTGGACCTGGTGCGGGTGTTCCTGCCCGATGGCTCCAATGAAGCCCGGCTGATCGACCAGATCGAGACCACCATCAACAAGGTTGTCGAGCTGGGCTTTCTGCACAAGCTCAAGCCGGCAGGCGGCAGCACGGCGGGCACCGCCAGTTACGAGGTGCGGCGTATCCTGAAGGCCTTTGTCGATGCGCAGTGGCTGTCCGAGTTCGACGCAAGGTTGACCCACTACCAGCTGCAACTGTCAGATGCGGATGGCGCGCAGGAGGGCCGTGGCCGTGGATGAAGTGCAATCTCCGGGGCTGGATTTTCTGGCCGACGACACCTTGTCGGGGTTCCGGCTGATGCGACTGGAAGTGTTCAACTGGGGCACCTTCGACGGCCGTGTCTGGACGCTGCAACTCGATGGCAAGAACAGCCTGCTCACCGGCGACATCGGCTCCGGCAAGTCCACACTGGTAGACGCAATAACCACCTTGCTGGTGCCGGCGAATCGTGTGGCTTACAACAAGGCGGCCGGCGCCGACAGCAAGGAGCGCAGCCTGCGCTCCTATGTGCTGGGGCATTTCAAGTCCGAACGCAACGAGGTGACCGGCACCGCCCGGCCGGTATCACTGCGCGACCACAATCAGTATGCGGTCATCGTCGGTGTGTTCCACAACGCCGGTTACGACCAGACGGTGAGCCTGGCCCAGGTGTTCTGGATGAAAGAAGCCCAGGGGCAGCCGGCGCGGTTTTTCGTCGGCAGTGAGCGTGACCTGTCCATCACCGCAGACTTTGCCGGGTTCGGTTCGGACATCGCCCAGCTGCGCAAGAAGCTGCGCGTCCAGGGGGCCGAGTTGTACGACAGTTTTCCGCCTTATGCAGCATGGTTCCGCAGGCGCTTCGGCATCGAGAACGAACAGGCGCTGGAACTGTTCCATCAGACGGTGTCGATGAAATCGGTCGGCAACCTGACCGATTTCGTGCGCAGCCACATGCTGGAGCCGTCCGACGTGGCGCCGCGTATTCAGGCCTTGATCGGCCATTTCGACGACCTCAATCGCGCGCACCAGGCGGTGCTCAAGACCCGCCTGCAGGTGGAACTGCTGACGCCGCTGGTTGCCGACTGCGAGCGACATGACGCCCTGGCGGCCGAAGTCGACGGCATGCGGGTTTGCCGCGACAACTTGCGCGGCCACTTTGCCAGCCTCAAGTCGGACATGCTCGACAAGCGGCTGGGCCAGTTGGCGCAAGACTGGGAGCGTGCGCAGTCGCAGGCGCAACGGCTCGGCCAGGTGCACGAAGAGCAGGCCCGCCAGGGCGATGCACTCAAACAGGCGATCAACGACAACGGCGGTGATCGGCTGGAGCAGCTCGCACTGGAAATTCGCAAGAAGGAACAACTGCGTGATGCCCGCAAGACCAAAGCCGGGCGGTACGCTGCTTTGACGGCGGTGCTGGATGAATCGGTCGCGCACGATGCGGCCAGCTTTACCTTACAGCGGGGCAAATGCCAAGCCTGGCGAATGGATGTACGCCTCCAGGAAGCCGATCTGCAGAACGCGCTTACCGAGCACGGCGTGACGCTGCGCCAAGGCAAGCAGGAGCATGATGTCCTGGCGGGAGAAATCGACAGCCTCAGGCGCCGGCGCAGCAACATCGACGACCAGCAGATCCAGATGCGTGCTGCGATGTGCGCTGCACTGGGTCTGGACGTGGACGACATGCCCTTCGCTGGCGAGTTGATTCAGGTGCGCGAGCAAGAGCGCGACTGGGAGGGCGCCGCCGAACGCCTGTTGCGCGGTTTTGGCCTGGCGCTGCTGGTACCAGATGCCCACTACAAGGCCGTGGCGGAATGGGTTGACAGCGCGCATTTGCGGGGTCGGCTGGTGTATTTCCATGTTCGGCAGCGCAAGGCCGGTGACTTGCCAGACCTGCACCGCGATTCCCTGGCGCGCAAGCTGGCGATCAAACCGGATTCGCCATATTACGACTGGTTGGAGCGTGAAATCGCCCACCGCTTTGACGTGGCCTGCTGTGCCACGCAGGAGCAGTTTCGGCGCGAGACCCGTGCCGTCACCCGCGCCGGCCAGGTCAAGGACACTACCGGTCGGCACGAGAAGGACGACCGTCACCGCATCGATGACCGCAGCCGTTACGTGCTGGGCTGGAGCAACAGCGCCAAGATCGCCGCACTCGACGCCAATCGCCGCCAACTCGAAGTGCGGCTTGCCGACCTGGGCTGCCAGATCGGTGCGCTGCAGAACGAACGCAACAGCCTTGCGGATCGGCTCGATGCGCTGGCCCGGTTGGAGGAGTTCACCACGTTCGACGAACTGGACTGGCACAGCGTGGTTGCCGACATCGCGCAACGGGCAGACGAGCGCACACGGCTGGAGTCGGCGTCCGATGTGCTCAAGCAACTCAATGAAAGCTTGCGGGCTGTGCAGGCAGCGCAGAAGGAAACGGATACCCAACTGCAGCAGGCACGCGACAAGCGGGCCAAGGTGGAGCAGCGCCGAACAGACGCTGAACAGCTTCTGACGCAAACCCAGGAGCTGATGGCGGGCGTGGCGATAGACGGCGCGCTCGCGGCGCAACTCGAACTCATGCGGGCCGAGGCACTGGGCGACCACCAGCTGACGGTGGAGTCGTGCGACAACCGCGAGCAAGATCTGCGTGGTTGGCTGCAGTCTCGTATCGATTCAGAAGACCACAAGCTCAGGCGCCTGGCAGAGAAGATCATCAAGGCAATGGCATCTTTTCGGGAGTCGTTCAAGCTGGAGACGGCCGAGATCGACGCCAGCCTGCAGGCCGCCGATGAATACCGGGGTTTGCTGAACCGGCTGAACCGGGACGATCTGCCGCGATTTGTCGAGCGCTTCAAGGAGCTGCTCAACGTGAACACGATCAACGAGATCGCCAGCTTCAACGCGCAACTCTCGCGCGAGCGTGAGACCATCCGCGAGCGTATTGCGCATATCAACAAGTCTTTGGGCGAGATCGACTACAACCCGGGGCGCTACATCGTGCTGGAGTCGCAACCCAGCCCGGACGCGGAGGTTCGCGATTTCCAACAAGATTTGCGCAGCTGCACCGAAGGTACGGTCACCGGCTCGGAGGACGCCCAATACTCGGAGATCAAATTCTTGCAGGTCAAGGCCATCATTGACCGCTTTCGCGGACGCGACGGCTTGTCGGAGCAAGATCGCCGTTGGAGCGCCAAGGTCACCGACGTGCGCAACTGGTTCCTTTTTGCCGCAAGCGAACGCTGGCATGCAGACCACATCGAACACGAGCATTATTCCGATTCGGGTGGCAAGTCGGGCGGGCAAAAGGAGAAGCTGGCTTACACCATCTTGGCGGCCAGCCTGGCGTACCAGTTCGGGCTGGAGTGGGGTGCTGTGCGCTCGCGCAGTTTCCGTTTCGTCGTCATCGACGAGGCCTTTGGCCGTGGCTCCGACGAGTCAGCCCAATATGCGTTGAAGCTGTTTCAGAAGCTCAACCTGCAGCTGTTGATTGTCACGCCGCTGCAAAAGATCCACATCATCGAACCCTATGTGAACAGCGTCGGCTTCGTGCACAACGAGGGCGGGCGAGCATCGCGCTTGCGCAACCTGTCGATCGCGGAATACCGCGCGCACAAGGCTTTGCCGGTGCCACTGGGGCTGGAGGTAGTCCAGTGAGCGCCGCG
>JBDTMH010000231.1:0-6967 GCA_039934375.1 Burkholderiaceae bacterium
CGCCGCAGGTCGAGCACCGCTTTTTCGCTGACCCAGGCGCGGTAGATATTGAGGCCCAGCTTGACGCCGCCCTCGAACAGCGCGACGCCAAAGTACGCCAGCGCGAGCCAGACAATCGATTTCACCGCGCCATCGCGAATCGCATCGTTGACGATTCTGCGCTGGATTTCGAGTGGCACCGTGCTGAGCAGAAAGACCACGACCGACAGCAGCAGCAGCCCGATCTGGTGACGACCGCCCGCACGCAGCACGTAGCGAAAAAGCGTGGGCGGGGGCGCGGAGTTGGTTGTGTTTTTCATGGTGCGGTGTGCGGCGATGGTAGCCGAGACGAGACTCATGTCGATCACCGCTTCGAGACCGCCAATCGGAGCGCTGCTGGCGCGCAAGCTGCCTCGATGTCCGCGCTGCCTTCGGGCAAGGCGCGGCGCGCGACAAGTTACACCATAAGGCTAGTTGCCGGTCAGGCCTTGTGCGCCGCACAGGCGCGCGATTTCCGTGGCTTCGGCGGCAGAGATGCCCAGTTGCGGCTCGCGACACGCCGCCGATGGGAACTGGCCCTGCAGACGCAGCACCTCCTTCATGCGCGGTCGGAAGTCGCGAATCGGCGGGCGCCAGCAATAGCGGGCGATCGGTCCCAGCCGGAGCCAGATGGCCCTGCCCGCCGCGAGATCGCCACGCCGTACAGCGTCGTGCATGGCCACCAGCTCCGCCGTGGCCGTGGCGGCAAAGCCGATCAGCGCACCGTCGCAACCCATGAGCATGGCCTCGAAGATGAATGTGTCGCTACCGGTCAACACGCCGATGGGCTGTGCCAGCGCGTGCGCCACGTCGATCGCCTGCAGGGTCTGGGCGACATCGAAGCTGGCCTCCTTCATTGCCACCAGCTGAGGGATCTCCGCCATGGCCTGCAGGATCTCCGGCGTGTAGTCCGGTCCCCAGCCCTTGGGAAACTGGAAGCAGATGATCGGCAGTTGCGCTGCCTGTGCGATCGCGCGATGGAACCGCACGATCATGTCCGCCGGCACAGGCGAACCACTGAACGTGGGAAACGGCGGAAATACCGTGAGGCCCTGGGCACCCGCGTCGCGCAATTGCTGCGCCTTGCGCGCGGCCACCCGGGTCGAACCGGCGACCACACCGGACAGCAGCGCAACGCGACCGGCGATCACGGCGCGGCAGACCTCGACGATACGCAGTTGCTCGGCGTCGTCCAGCGCAATCACCTCGGACGCATCGACATTCATGACGATCGCCGCCGGATTCTGGCCGGCGATCCAGTCGATGTAGCGCTCCAGCGTGGCCCAGTCGATCTCACCGTCGTCGAACATCGGCAGCATCGGCGCGGCAATGACACCGGTAAACGGGCGGCTCAGCATGGCGCGGTCTCCTTGGCGACGGACACGTCAGTAACGGATGACACCATTGCGCATGAAGCACTCGGTGATCTCGTCGCAGTATTCGGTGAAACGGACACTGGCCACGACCGCCTTGTTGCGCGGACGCGTCAGGTCGATAGGAATGATCTTCTCGATCCGTCCCGGCCGCGGCGTCATCACCACGACCCGATCGGCCAGCGCCACAGCCTCGGCGATGCCATGGGTCACAAAAACCAGCGTGTGGCGCTGGACCAGCCACAGTTTTTCGAGATCGATCCGCATCTGCTCCCGGGTCAGCGCATCGAGCGCACCAAAGGGTTCGTCCATCAGCAGCAGGGTTGGTTCATGAATCAGCGCGCGCACGATCGCCACGCGCTGGCGCATGCCACCCGAGAGCTCGCGCGGACGGCGGTTCTCGAAACCCTGCAGGCCGACATCGGCCAGCAGCTGCATGGCGCGCTCCCGATACTGCTGCGGATCCAGGCCGCGCAGTTCGAGCTGGATCAATACGTTGTCGAGCACGTTGCGCCAGTCCAGCAGCACCGGGCTCTGGAACACGATGCCCAGATCGGTTTGCGGCCCCGCAACATCGGCGCCACCGAGCCGGACTTCGCCCGACGTGCAGGGCAGCAAGCCAGCGACGATGCGCAGCAAGGTGCTTTTGCCGCAGCCGGAAGGGCCGACCACCGACACCAGTTCACCCTGAGCGACGTCCAGGTCCAGCCCGTCGAGCGCGTGCGTGACCATGCCGGCACGCACAAATGTCTGACGCAGGTCGCGAACGGCAATATGTGCGGCGGCGGCCGCGGGTGCCGACTGCATCAAGGGCGGCGCGTGGCTTGCTACCGGCTCCCTCACTTGGGCAGGAAATCGTTCGTGTGGAACGTGGTCCACGGCTCCTTGGTATCGAGCTCGCGGTATTGCTTGAGCAGAGAGATCGTCTGGTCCCAATCGGCCTTGGCACCCAAGCCGATCTTGCCCTTGGAGTTGGGCGAGTCCAGCAGTTCGAAGTCGACCATCATCTGGTCCAGCGTCGACTGTCGATTGAGGTCGGGTTTGGCCTTCACCGCAGCATCAACGGCAGCCTCGGGATTCTTCTTCGCCTCTTCCCACGAACGCACCGATGCCTTGACGAAGCGCCGCACCAGATCGGGCTTGGTCTTGATCAGGTTGCCGGTGGTGAGGATCGTCATGCCGACGATGTTGGCCCCGTTGTCGGCATAACGCAGAGCGGCCGGTTCCTGGCCCTTGTACTTGATCAAAAAGTACTGGTCATCGGCGCCACCCAGCAGCGCGTCGACCTTTTTCTCCAATACCGCCACCACCTTGGCTGCCGGGTCTACCTGCACAAACCGGATGGTGTTCATGTCCAGCTTGTTGGCCGCGGCCAGCGCGCGGAACAGCTGGCCCAGCGGATCACCCGGAGAGACTGCCAGCGACTTGCCTTCGAGGTCCTTGGGTTTGCGGATACCGGCCGACGCCAACGACACAACCGCGTAACCCGTCGAGTTGAGCAGCGACATCACCGACTTGACATCCGCCCCCTTGACGGCGGTGGTGATCAGACTGGAGGAGTCCGCCATACCGAAGGTGTCAGAGCCGGCAGCGACGACCTGTACCGTATTGCCGGAACCACGCCCCTCGTTGATCGTCAGGTCGATACCCTCCTGCTTGAAAAATCCCATCTCCTTGCCGTAGTAGTACGGCACGTGCAGCCCGCCGAGGTACCAGTTCAGCCGCAGCGAAACCGCATCCTGCGCCTGCGCGCCGAGCGCGGTGACGCCGAGCACCGCGGCGAAGAACCAATGGATGATGCGCATGGGTTGTCTCCTGTTGTCAGTACATGGGAAAGAAACTACATGATGGCCTGGTCGGATGGGTTCTGCGACGTATGCCACGGGATCGTGATGCGCTCGATAAACTCGACCACGTAATAGACGACGAGCCCGATAAAGCTGAGCAGGAAAATGACGGCGAACACCATCGGTGTGTCCAGGTTGCCGTTGTATTGCAGCAGCAGGTAGCCCAGCCCGCGGTCGGAGGCGACAAACTCGGCGACGATCGCGGCAGTGGCCGACAAAGCCGCACCGACCTTCATGCCGGTGAAAATATCGGGCAAGGCCTGCGGCAGGCGGATCTTGGCAAACAGCTTCCAGCCGCTGGCACCGGTGGTACGGGCGAAGTCGGCGATCTCCGGATCTACCGCCTTGAAGCCGGCGATGCTGGAGACCACGATCGGAAAAAACGACAGCAGGAAGACGATCAGCAGCTTGGGCGTGTAACCGAAACCGAACCAGATGATGAACAGCGGCGCAATGGCGATCTTGGGAACGATCTGCAGGAACACCACAACCGGATACACCGCGTTCTCCATGAAACGCGAATACGTGACCGCCAGCGCAAACGGAATACTCACCAGCACCGCCAACAGGTAACCACCCAGAACCTCCTGCGTGGTCACCCAGGCGCCATCCATGACGATCGGCGCGCGCTTGACGAAAGCGGTCCATATCGTGGATGGCGGTGGCAGCAGATATTCCTTGATGCCGAGCAGGCGAACGGCGACCTCCCACAACAGCAGCAGACTGATTGCCACCAGAAACGCGGCCAACCGCCGGCGCATCCAGCGCACCACCACCGATGTGCCCGTTGCCGTGCCTGGCGCCGGCTGCCCAGGGGCAATCGAAGCCGTTCCGGTATTCATGGTGCGGGGTCCGCAAGGTCCTGGGTGCCGAAGATTGCCGGCATGTTGATCTCGATCAGCTCCAGATCATCGGAGCGACCGACCACGTTGTGCGGCACACCTCCGGGTTGCGACAGGCAGGCACCGGCCTGTACCCGCACCTCGCCGTCAACGCCCTGATAGCGGAACGCGATCCAGCCGCGCAACACATAAACGAAATGCCCGGTCATGTCGTGCCAATGCCAGCCGGTTTCCTTGTCGAACGGCATCAGCGCGCGAATGTGTTTGGCACCGATGCGCCCCTGCGTGCTTGCCGACAGACCCAGGTCGCGGTATTCGACGTCGGCACTCGGCCCATCGCGGGTGAATGCCTGCGCATCGCATTGCACCAAGCCGAACAGCGACCGTGCCGCATCGAGGGGCAGCGGCCCCTGGTAGTTCGGCATGGTCTGAGCGTGCATGTTCGGTTTCAACCTCGACGGATGCGGTTGGAAATCATGGTAGCACATTAGTGGAACAGTGTTCCATTACAATTTGCGGATCGATCGCAAGGTCATCATTGAAGCAGCTTATCCATGGATTCGCCCACCTGTTGCCAATTGCCGCCATGAGACTGGTCAAGGGATTGCTCAACCGCTGCCTCGACGTGCTGGAACTGCTGTCGGTCGATTCGCATTGGCGGCGCTTGTCCGATATCGCGACCGCGCTGGATCTGCCCAAGGGGCCGTTGCATCGCCTGCTGGCCGAACTCGTCGAACTGGGCTGGATCGAGCGCGACACCGACACTGAGCGCTACCGGCTGACGCTCAAGCTGGCTCTGCTCGGCCAGCAATACCTTCGGGCGACCGGTCTGCCCGGCATTGCGCAGCCGATTCTGGACGAGGTCGCCAAACGCAGCCGTGAACTGGTGCGCCTGACCGTGTTGCAGGACGATGCGCTGCACTGGCTGGGCTCGTCCCAGGGTGCGCCCACGGGCCTGATGTACCAACCTGCCGCCAATGGCCGCCTGACATTGCACACAACGGCCAACGGCAAGGTCTGGCTCGCCACACTGGACGAAGCGCGCGCCGTGCAACTGGCCATCAAAGGCGGGCTGGGCAAGGCAGCAGGAACCGCGCTGCTGTTGGGGCCGCGCGCGCTGCGCGACGGCACGGCGCTGCGCCAGGAACTGGCGACCACGCGGGCCCGCGGCTACGGGCTGGCGATCGAAGAAGCCGAACCTGGCGTCAAGGCCATTGCGGTGCTGGTCAAGGCGCAACACGACGACCGGGTACTGGGCACGATGAGCATTGCCGGGCCGCTGGTGCGCATGGGACCGGAGCGTGATGCCGATCTGTTTGCCTTGCTATTGAAGGCGGCAGGGACGCTGGCCCTGGTCTGGCCGCACGACAACATGCCATTGGCCGCGTCGGGCTGATCATGTGGTGCAGTGCGGCGCAACACCAGAACTCGATCCGCTCAGCGCTTCCAATATGACCGCAAGAAGGAGGATTTCATGAGCCTTTACGGATTGGGCGCCGTCACCATCTGGCACGACCTGCTGCCCGAAGCCAGGGACGATTTCTACGCCTGGCATGGCCGCGAGCACATGCCCGAACGCGTGGGTATCGCCGGCTTCACGCGGGGCCGGCGCTACATCGCAGTGCGCGGCGCGCCGGAATTTTTCAACCTCTACGAAGCGGTGAGTCCCGAGGTGTTGTCGGGCCAGGACTACCTGAATCGGCTGAACGCACCCACGCCGTGGACGCGTTCCGTCGTGGGGTCGTTCCGCAACGTCAGCCGCGCCATCTGCCGTGTCTTGTACAGCGGCGGCGTCGGTCAGGGCGGCACCATGCTGACCTTGCGCTTCGCCATCGACGACGCGCAGGCGCCAGCCTTGTGCGATACATTGCGGCAACAGGTGCTGCCTGCCTTGATCGACCGCCACGGTATCGTGGGCGCGCACCTGTGCCGCGCCGACGACCAGGGCAGCCGCGTCATGACCGCCGAGAAGCAGGTACGCAACCAGGACACCGATATTCCTGGCTGGATCGTGCTGATCGAGGGTATATCTGTCGCGGCGGTGGAAGCGGCCGCGTTTGCGCTGCAGCAAACACTTGCCAGCCAAAGTCCCCCCGCACACGACCTGGATCTGGCCATCTACCAGCTCGAGAGCCAGCGTTGCAAACTGCCCTGGGGCGACGTCTGACGCTGGGCGTCGACGCCGCGCCAAGCCGGTCGGCATCAGTATTGGTGTTTCCCCTATGTGCTGAACGCGCGAAACTGCGGATACTTGGTTTTTCGGTCGAACTAAGTCGTGTAATCCGCCCCGCCGGGCCCTTCAACTGGAGACATCCATGCATTTCAAACGTCATCTGACCGCCCTGGCACTGGCCATGGGCTCGGTCGCCGCTTTTGCGCAAGCCACTGTGGGCGTGAGCTGGTCGAACTTTCAGGAAGAGCGTTGGAAAACCGACGAGGCTGCGATCAAGGCCCAGCTGGAAAAATCCGGTGCCAAGTACATCAGCGCCGATGCCGGCGGCTCGCCCGAGAAGCAGCTGGCCGACATCGACGGCCTGATCGCCAAAGGCGCCAAGGTGCTGATCGTGCTGGCGATGGACAAGGACGCCATCCTGCCTGCCGTCAACAAGGCCAATCAGCAGAAGATCCCGGTCATCGCCTACGACCGGCTGATCGAGGCGCCCGGCATCACCTACATCACGTTCGACAACAAGGAAGTCGGCCGCATGCAGGCGCGCGCCGTAATGGCTGTCAAACCCAAGGGCAACTACGCCATGATCAAGGGCTCGCCGACCGACCCCAATGCCAACTTCCTGCGCGAAGGCCAGCAGGAGGTGCTTGCGGCGGCGATCAAGAAGGGCGACATCAAGATCGTCGGCGACGAATACACCGACGGCTGGAAGCCCGA
>JBDTMH010000232.1:0-6942 GCA_039934375.1 Burkholderiaceae bacterium
GGCGCTGATCTCGACCGTACTGGCTGCGCTGGCGATCGGCTTTGTCGCCTCTTGGAGCGTGCTGAGCAATGCAACCGCCGCGATGCTGCTGCTGATATTCCGGCCGTTTCGTGTTGGCGACCAAGTGGAGGTGCTGGAATTCAGCAACGGCTATCCGATTGGCGGCGAAGTACTCGACATGAACCTGATGTACACCACCTTGCGGGCAACCGCCCCGCAAATCGCGTCCGACAGCCCCGCGGCCGCCCTGCCCGATAACGAGGCGCCATTGGTGCGCGTTCCGAACAACCTGTTCTTTCAGCGGCCTTTGCGAACCCAGTCGCGGCATGCCGGAGACAGCAAGCTGCCATTCTTCAGTCGACCCAAGGGCTGAACCCGGGCCCTGGCAGGCCGTGTCAGTTCAGCGGTTGATCTCGATCTTGACTTCCAGCAGGTCCAGGTTGTCCTGGCGGTCCACGTTGATCTTCACGTCTTCGTCGTTGATCTTCACGTATTTGGACAACACCGCGATCAAGTCCTTCTGCAGTTGCGGCAGGAAATCCGGAATGGCCGTGCCATTGGCGTTGCGGCCAATCCGCTCGTGCGCCAGGATCAGCTGCAGCCGCTCCTTGGCGACGGAAGACGTCTTGGGTTTGGCTTTGAAAAAGCGCATCAGATCCATGTCGGTACTCCTGCGCCGCCTCAGCTTGCGCTGCTGAAGATACGCCGGAAGAAATTCTTCTTGGGTGCATCCGTGAACCGCATCGGGATTGTTTCGCCCAGAAAGCGTCCGATCACGTCGTCGTAGGCCTGGCTCACGTCGGCACCCTTGATCCGGATGGCGGGCAGACCCTGGTTGGAGGCTTCAAGCACAACCTCCGATTCGGGAATCACGCCGATCAGCGGTATGCGCAGAATGTCGTTGATGTCTTCCAGCGACAGCATCTGTCCTCCCTGGACACGCTGGGGGTTGTAACGCGTGATCAACAGGTGTTCCCGGATCGGCTCCCGGGCCTCGATCGCGCGCAGGGTCTTGCTGCTGAGCATGCCCAGGATACGGTCAGAGTCGCGCACCGACGACACTTCCGGGTTGGTCACGACCAGCGCCTCGTCGGCGAAATGCATGGCCATCATGGCACCGGTCTCGATACCGGCTGGCGAGTCGCAGACGATATAGGCGAAGTCCATTGCCTTGAGCTCTTCGAGGACACGCTGTACACCGTCTTGGGTCAGCGATTCCTTGTCGCGCGTCTGCGATGCCGCCAGGATGAAAAGATTTTCCAATTGCTTGTCGCGAATCAGCGCCTGGCTGAGGTTGGCCTCCTTCTGCACGACGTTGATCAGGTCATACACCACACGGCGTTCAACACCCATGATCAGGTCCAGATTGCGCAGGCCGACGTCGAAATCGATCACCGCGGTCTTGTGGCCGCGCATGGCCAGGCCGGACGCAAAACTTGCGCTGGTCGTCGTCTTGCCGACGCCGCCTTTGCCGGAGGTCACCACCACGATTTTCGTCATCTGTCTGTTCCTGTCGATAAGTGGGCTGACGCGCTACTGGGGAGGCGCGTCTGGCCCGATGGGGTTGAAATACGTTGACTCAATTTTTCAGCGGTTCGATCAGCATCTTCTCGCCGTCGAGCCGGGCCTGGGCCGGCTTGCCGCGAACTTCGTCTGCCAGGGGCTTGTCGGTGGTGCGATAGGTGCCTGCGATCGAAATCAGTTCGGGTTCCATCGCGACGGCAAAAATGCGCGCCTCGACGTCCCCGTTGGCGCCGGCAATGGCACGGCCACGCAGGGGGCCATAGACATGAATATTGCCGTCGGCAATCACTTCAGCCCCATGGCTGACCACGCCCAGTACCACCAGGTCACCACCGCGTGCATAGACCCTTTGTCCCGAGCGCAGCGGCCGATCTATGACCATCGTCGGTGCGGGACGACCCGCGGGAGCGTCTCGGGGCAGCATCGTCACTTCGGCTGGCGTAGGGATAGCGGTTGGCGGCGGCGCCAGGAGTTCCCTGGAAAGCGCTTCGCCGAAAAGGTCGCCCACGACCGGTGCTTCAGTTGTACGCGTTTGACGAGGCTCGGCGGCCGCCGTCATTGCCTCTGGCTCCGACTCCATTTCTCCGTCTTGTTTGTTGCGCCGCGCCCTGGCCGGTACGTCCTGCTCCTCGAGCAATCCCAGGGCCTGCGCCTGTTTCAACAGCAGTCCGTTCGCACCGACGATGGCGACAGCGCGCATGGTGTGCCGGCGCAGCAGGTTGATCAGGCGGGTCAGTTCCAACTTGTCGGCGGTGCCATCGGCGACCAGTGCCGATACGTTGATCAGCACCGGCGCGTTGGTGAAGAGGTCTCCCGCGTTGGCTACCCGTGCAGCCATATCCGCTTCGATCACGCCCATGTTGACGGATCGAAGGACCAGTGAAACACCCTGGATCGTGGCACTCTTGATATCGAAAGGGGAGGTGGTAGTTCGGTTCATCGTCTGCAAATGCAATCGGCGATGCGGGTCGACAGACCCATCAGGCAGTTGGCGGTGGCAATCAATAGAGGCAACACCTTCGGTGGTGCCCGAGTGCATTATCGGCGATGCGGCGGGGGCGTCCGCGGGGAAACCGAAACAGCGCGTATTTCGACCGTCAATCCGGTGGCAACCGGAACCACCCGCAAAGCGGGATCAGCGCCCCAGCAGTTCGCCCACGGCCTTGAGGTGATCGACCCTATCGCAGACCGACTTGACCATCAGCAGCACCGGTGTGCCCAGCAGCAGGCCCCACAGGCCCCACAACCAGCCAAATACGAGAACGCCGACAAATACGGCCAGTGGATCGATCCGGCTGGCTCGGCCGGTGAGCCAGGGTGTCAGCAGGTTACCCGAGATCGCATGCAACACCAACGAAGTACCGCCGATCAACAGTGCCATATCGATATTGCCGAACTGCACGAAACCGGCCAGCGCCGAGCCTCCGGCGAGCACAATCGATCCGATGTATGGAACCAGATTGAGCACCAGTGCCAGCACCGCCCACACCGCGGCGTGTTCCAGGCCAATCAGCGCAAACGACAGGCCGGTCGCCAGTCCGACGATGGCGCTGATGAGCAGCTGCACGCGCAGGTAGCGCTGAATCTGCTCGGTGATCTCGTCGAGAGCCTGCACTGTGATCTTTCGGCGCGCGAACGTCGGTCCGGACATCCGGACCAGCTTGCGACGGAAGTTGTCACCTGAGGCGAGTACGAAGAAGCCGATGAACAGCACCACTGTGGCCTGTCCCAGTGCGGCCAGCATGTCGGGCGTGCTGGTCAGCAGGTAGTCGCTGATGTCGACTTGCGGCCGCTCGATCTGTACCCGGGTCACGCCGCTGGCGGCAACCACTTTGCCTGCGCTGCTTTCCTTGGCCGCGCGTTCCAGCTCAGTTGCCGCCTTCTGCACCTTGTCGATCGCAGACTCCGGCTGGTAACGCCCGGCGCGCATGGATTGACGGATCTTCTGTGCCGCCGCCGGCATGGATTCAATGAACTTGGCGGCGTCGTCGCTCAGCATCCATCCGGTGACACCCAGGCTGCCGAGCAAGCCCAGCATGACAATGCCAGCGGCCACTGCGCGAGGCAGGTGCAGCCGCTGCAGCCGGTTGACCAGCGGTGCCAGCGCGTAGCTCAGGAGCAGTCCGAGCAGTAGCGGAATCAACACCGGACTGGCCCAATGCAGCATGAATATGCAACCCAGCGTTGCAATCACGGTCAACGACATGTTGCGCACCAGCGCGGGCCGTCGCAGCCGGACCGGGTCGGGCCCCGGCCAGGCGGCGTGGGTCGTCAGCGCGTCGTCTGGCGGTGTCGTCGATTCGCGCACGTTCGCTTTCTGGATATCGGACATGCCACAGCGTACATCGTGAGGTTGTTGCTTCTGGGGCCGGTTGTGTCAGAAAGCAGGCCGAATAGGTGCCAGCCAGACGCGCGCAAGCAGTCCGGCACACCGCAGGCGTTGGCCGTCATTCCTTGCCAGGTGCCTTCAGGCGAGATTCGCCCTGGCGTGCCAGCATCCAGCCAGGGTATTCGGCCGGCAAGGCGCTGACCGCATCGAGCGCCTTCAGATCATCAGGGTCCAGCGTCAACTGGCTCGCGCCCAGATTATCCTGCAACTGGGCCGGCGTCTTCGCGCCCATGATCACGGTTGTGACCTGCGGCCGGCCGAGCAACCAGGCCAACGCCACCTGTGCCACAGTCGCGTCGTGCCGCTTGGCGATCTCGCGCATCACGTCGACACATCGGAAGGCGCGGGGCTTGTCGATCACCGGGAAGTCGAAGCTCACGCGTCGGGAGCCGTCCGGGCCGGTGCCGTCAGCGTTGAATTTGCCGCTGAGCAATCCCCCGGCCAGCGGGCTCCACACCATCAAGCCCAGTTGCTGGTCCCGCAACAATGGCACGACCTCGCGCTCCAGGTCGCGCCCGGCAAGGGTGTAGTAGGCTTGCACGCTTTCGAAGCGGGCCAGATTGCGTTGGTCCGAGATCCCCAGGCCTTTCATGATCTGCCAGGCCGCCATATTGCATAGGCCGATATACCGAACCTTGCCGGAGCGCACCATGTCGTTGAGTGTCGCCAGCACTTCGTCCAGGGGCGTGAGCGGGTCGTACCCATGCAATTGGTACAGGTCGATATGGTCGAGCTGAAGTCGTTTGAGGCTGGCGTCGAGCTGGTGCATCAGGTGGTAACGTGACTGTCCGCCTGCGTTGACGATCTGGTCCTTCATTACCCCATAGGCCTTGGTGGCGATCACCAGCTCGTCGCGTGGCAGCCCCAGCTTGCGGATTGCATGGCCTGTGATCGTTTCCGCATCACCCAAGCCGTAGACGTTGGCAGTGTCAAAGACGTTGACGCCGGCGTCGAACGCCTGCTTGACAAGGGCGGTGGATGCATCCTGTGTCAGCCCGCCGATGACCTTCCACATGTCCGACGTGCCCCCGAAGGTCATCGTGCCCAAACACAACTCGGAAACATACAGGCCGGTACGGCCCAGCAAGCGATAACGCATTTCGTTTCTCCGGATCAAGTGAGGAAGCCATCAAATCTAGCACCGTGCGATGAAAGCCCTACGCAACGCCACGATCATCGGGCTATCTAGAATGCTTGGCCTCTTCCAGAAAGCAAGTCACCATGTCCCAGGGAACCATCCGCATCCGCGGAGCACGCCAGCACAACCTCAAGAACCTCGATCTGGACATTCGGACCGGCGAATTGACGGTCGTCACCGGGCCCAGCGGGTCCGGCAAGTCAAGTCTGGTGTTCGACACCCTGTATGCGGAAGGCCAGCGGCGCTACGTCGAGACTTTCTCTGCCTATGCGCGCCAGTTTCTGGAACGCATGGACAAGCCGGCGGTGGACAAGGTGGAGGGCGTGCCGCCGGCCATCGCGATCGACCAGACCAATCCGGTGCGCTCGTCGCGCTCGACGGTCGGCACGATGACCGAAATCAACGACCACCTGAAATTGTTGTTCGCGCGGGCCGGACAGTTGTTCGACCGGCGCACTGGCCTGCCCGTGCGGCATGACACGCCCGAGACGATATTCGCGCAACTGCGGCAGTTGGCAACCGAGGGCGATCCTCGGCTGGTCGTGACGTTCCCGGTCGAATTGCCGGCCGACACCACGCCGGACGAGATTACGCAGTGGCTGTCGGTCAGTGGCTATACCCGGGTGCAGGCCGAGCGGGAAGTCGAGGTGGCGCTTGGCGCCGGCTTATCGGACGCCAAGACCAAGGCCAAGGGCGGTAAAGGCAAGGCTGCAGTCGCCCCGGCTAGCCCGGTCCGGCGCAAGCTGCTGGACGTGGTCGCCGACCGGTTCCGCCTGGGCAATGCCGATCCGGCGCGGGTGGTCGAGGCGGTCGAGGCGGCACTCAAACGCGGCAGCGGGCGTATCAACGTGTATGCGCTGGGTGAAGGCGGTGCGGCGGACCGGATCTGGAAGTTTTCCACCGGATTGCATTGCCCGGAAAGTGATCTGCGTTATGTCGATCCGATCGCGTCCGCGTTCTCGTTCAATTCGGCGGTTGGTGCCTGTGACACCTGCCGCGGTTTCGGTCGCGTGATCGGTGTGGACTACGGACTGGTGATCCCCAACGAAAAGCTGACCTTGCGCGCCGGTGCGATCAAGCCGATGCAGACGCCGGCCTGGCAGGAATGCCAGGATGACTTGATGCGCCATGCGCAGGATGCGGGAATTCCGCGCGATACGCCCTGGAACAAGCTCAGCCAGGAGCAACGCGACTGGGTCGTCAACGGCTCGCCAAACTGGAACGGCAAGTGGAATCAGCACTGGTTCGGCGTCAAACGCTTCTTCGAGTACCTGGAGACCAAGGCCTACAAGATGCATATCCGGGTGTTGCTGTCCAAGTACCGCAGCTACACGCCGTGCCCGACCTGTGCCGGCGCGCGGCTCAAGACCGAGAGTCTGCTGTGGCGCATCGGCAGTGCCGCAGATGCAGACGCCGTGATGGACCCCGCACGGCGTTTCATGCCCCAGGGCGTGACCTGGTCGCGGGTCCAGCTTGAGACCATGCCCGGCCTGTGTCTGCATGACCTGATGCTGTTGCCGATCGACCGGCTGCGGTTGTTCTTCGACCGGATCAGTCGTCAGACGACAGCACCGGGCACCGTGCCCACCTCGCTGGGCGACCACAAGGCGCTGACCTTGCTGTTCGAGGAGATCACCACCCGATTGCGCTACCTGGTCGATGTCGGCATTGGTTACCTGAGCCTGGACCGCCAGAGCCGCACCTTGTCGGGTGGCGAGGTACAGCGCATCAACCTCACGACTGCCTTGGGCACCTCGCTGGTCAATACCCTGTTTGTGCTCGATGAACCCAGCATCGGCCTGCATCCGCGCGACATGCACCGCATCATCGAAGCCATGCAGCGCTTGCGTGATGCGGGCAACACGTTGGTGGTGGTCGAACACGATCCGGC
>JBDTMH010000233.1:0-6920 GCA_039934375.1 Burkholderiaceae bacterium
CCGGCATCCACAACGAAGACACGATCGAGCAATACCGCGACCACGGCCGCAAGCTGGGCCGCCTTCTGTACCAGGGCCGTTGGTTCGACCCGCAAGCCATCATGCTGCGCGAGACCGCTCAGCGCTGGGTGGCGCGTGCCATCACCGGCGAGGTGACGCTCGAATTGCGCCGCGGCAACGACTACTCGCTGCTCAACACCGAGTCGCCCAACCTGACCTACCACCCCGAGCGCCTGACAATGGAAAAAGGCGAGTCGGTGTTCTCGCCGCAGGACCGGATCGGCCAGCTGACGATGCGCAACCTGGACATTGTTGACACGCGCAGCAAACTGGCGATCTACGCCAAGACCGGGCTGCTCACGATGGGTGACGGCGACGCGCTGCCCAGCCTTGGCAAGGACGGCAGTTCATGAGCCGCCGGGCCGCCCCAAGGCGAATCCCGCAGTGCGCAGCACGGAGGGTAATCCAGTGATCCACCCTAAACCACCACCGGCTCGGGCTCGAGCATGATGCCGAAGCGCTCATAGACACTGGTCTGGATCGCTCCGGCCAGTGTCATGACCTCGCCGCCGGTGGCCTGGCCACGGTTCACCAGCACCAGCGCCTGGCGCTCGTAGACCGCCGCATTGCCGACCGACTTTCCCCTCCACCCGCAGGCGTCGATCAGCCAGCCGGCAGCCAGTTTGATGGAACCGTTGTCCATTGGATAGTGCACGATGCGCGGCTCGCGCTGGATGATGTCGTCACATTGCTCGCGCGTGACGGTCGGGTTCTTGAAGAAGCTGCCGGCATTGCCCAGCAGCGCCGGGTCGGGCAATTTGGCGCTGCGGATTGCGCAAACCCAGTCGAACACCTGCTGAGCGTCGGGCGCGTGGTTGCCGGTTTCCTGCATCTTGCGCTCCAGATCGGCATACCCGAGCACCGGTTTCCACGCCTTGGGCAGCAGCAACCGTACATGCGTGATGACGACACGATCGCGCAGGCCGAATCCGGCGCTCGGCAACACGCCGGCCCGGCCCAGCGGCGCTTCGCCCGCGGGCGCCGCATGCTTGAACACCGAATCGCGGTAGCCGAAGCCGCACTGCGCGGCGTCCAGCGTATGGGTGACGCCGGTGCCCAGGTCGACCACGTCAAGTGAATGAAAACGGTCTTGCAGCTCGAGCCCGTAGGCGCCGATGTTCTGCACCGGCGAGGCACCCACGGTGCCGGGAATCATGGCAAGGTTCTCCAGTCCCGGGTAGCCCTGGGCCAGCGACCAGGCCACCAGGTCATGCCAATTCTCGCCGGCACCGGCCTCGATCAGGTAGCCCTTGTCGCCGTGCTGCAGCAGGCGCTTGCCCATGACCTCGATCTTGAGGACCAACGACTTGACGTCGCCGGTCAGCACAATGTTGCTCCCGCCGCCCAGTATGAACCGGGGCTGCTTCGCCAGTTGCGGGTCGGCCATCACGTCCAGCAAGTCCTGGACGCTGGTGATACGCACCAGCGAAATCGCCTTCGCCACGATGTGAAAGGTATTGCAAGACTGGAGCGGGACGTTTTTCTCGACTAACATGACAGGATTGTCGCATCGGGTCCCGATGCGGCTTGAACCTTCATTGGTAATCTCATGCCCTCTTTTGATACGGTTTGCGAGGCCGAACTCGTCGAAGTACGGAACGCCGTGGACAACACGGTCAAGGAAATCACCACCCGCTTCGACTTCAAGGGAACCGCGGCAGCGATCGAGCTCAAGGAAAAAGACATCACGCTGACCGGCGACGCCGAATTTCAGCTGGGTCAGATCGAGGACGTGCTGCGCAACAAGCTGACCAAACGCAACGTCGACATTCGCTTCCTCGACCGCGGCGACGTTCAGAAAATGGGCGGCGACAAGGTCAAGCAGGTGATCAAGGTGCGCAACGGCATCGAATCGGATGTGGCCAAAAAGATTCAGCGCATGATCAAGGACAGCAAGCTCAAGGTGCAGGCCGCGATCCAGGGCGATGCCGTACGGATCACCGGCGCCAAACGGGATGACCTGCAGGCCGCCATGGCGCTGATCCGCAAGGACATCCCCGACCTGCCGCTGAGCTTCAACAACTTTCGGGACTAGTCCATTGTTCGCGCTGGCCAGTCACCGGATCCTGCGCATTGCGCTGGCGCTCGTCGCCGGCGCCATGCTCGGTCCGATGGCGCTGGCGCAGGCAGTCAGCTTGTCGGGCATGCTCGGCAACAAGGCCTTGCTGGTCGTCGACGGTGGCGAGCCCAAGAGCGTAGCGCCTGGCGAAAGCTTCAAGGGCGTGCGGGTGATATCCACCCAGGGCAACAACGCCGTGCTCGACGTGGCCGGTCAGCGCCAGACGCTGCGCGTGGGCGACTCGCCGGTCAGTGTCGGCAAGCCGATCAGCACCGCCAACAGCAGCCGCATCGTGCTCTCGGCCGACGCGCAGGGCCATTTCTTCTCGCAAGGGCTGGTCAATTCGCGACCGGTCCAGTTCCTGGTCGACACCGGGGCCACCACCATCGGCATGAGCGTCAGCGACGCAGACCGCATCGGCCTGCAGTACAAGCAGGGCCAGCCGGTGCAGGTGGCCACCGCCAACGGCGTCGCGGCGGGCTGGCGGGTCAAGCTCTCGTCGGTGCGGCTCAGTGACGTCGAGGTGCGCGACATCGACGCCGTCATCACCCCGATCTCCATGCCCTTCGTTCTGCTGGGCAACAGCTACCTGACCCGCTTCCAGATGACGCGCAACAACGAACAACTGGTGCTGGAAAAGCGCTATTGACCGGCGCCGCCGGCACATCAACCCACCCTGTCCGCAACGTGACCCTGAACGTCGAAAGCGAAACCGAGTACGAAGATCTGCTGGGTTTGTGGGCCGATCTGGAAGCCGGCCTGGGCATCATTCTGGGCAACCCGCACAGCGTGCAGGAGTTCGAACTGCGGGTTGCGCAATACGACCGCTGGATGCAGACCCTGCTCCAGCGCGACACCGACACCGGGCTGTACCTGCTGTTTCAGCTGGCAGCCAACTCGCCGGTGGGCTACAGCGCGTCACACGCGCTGGTGTGCGCCGTGCTGGCGCACCTGATCGGCGTCGAGCTGCAGATCGACCCGGCCGAGCGCAACAGCATGGTGTACGCGACGCTGACGATGAACATCGGCATGACTACGCTGCAGGACGAACTGGCCAGCCAGCTCGAGAAGCCGGATCCGCAGCAGCAGACGGGCATCCGCGACCACGCGGCACTGGGCCGCACAATGCTGGCCGAGCTGGGCATCACCGACACACTGTGGCTGGACATCGTCGGCCACCACCACGACGAGTTCGCCGACGACAAGCCACTGGCACCGGCGCAGCGGCTGGCGCGCATCGTGCGCACGGTCGACCGCTACGGCGCGATGATCAGCCCGCGCAAGTCACGCTCCGGGCGCAGCGCGACCGATTCGGTGCGTTCCATCATCCAGGACAGCAGCGAGCATTCGGACCAGATCGGGCACGCGATGGTGCGTGCCGTCGGTTTGTGCCCGCCCGGCACGTTCGTTCGGCTGGACAACGAAGAGGTCGCGGTGGTGATGCGTCGCTCGGCCAAACCGAATCATCCCCACGTGGCCATCGTGCTCGACGAGAACGGCCAGCTTTCGGGTCGGCCGCGCCTGCACCGAACCGCCCATGGCAGCCCGCAGATCCGCTCAGCGCTGGCAGCGGCGATGGTGCGGGTGCAGCTCAACCACCATCTGATCCTGCGCCTGGGCGCTTACGCGGCGCAGAAATCCTGACGCCCGGCCGAATCAGGTTTTCTTGGCGCCGAGCCGCGACTCGGTACCCTTGATCAGGCGGTTGATGTTCTGCGCGTGACGCCAGACCAGCAGCAGCGCCATGACCGACATGGCCAGCAGCAGGCCTTTGTCCATGTACCAGGCCACGCCATCACCGAAGATGTAGTACACCGGTGCGAACACCGCTGCCACCAGCGAGGCGAGTGACGAGTAACGAAAGAAGAACGCCACGATCAGCCAGCTGGCCATCGCCGCCAACCCGAGGATCCAGCTGTATCCCAGCAACACACCCAGCGCGGTGGCGACACCCTTGCCGCCCTGGAAGCGGAAGAACACCGGAAACAGATGACCCAGGAAAGCCGCCAGCCCCGCCATCGCCATCGTGCCTTCGTGCATGCCATACGCAGCGCCATAACGGGCCACCAGCATCACCGGCAGCCAGCCCTTGGCGCCGTCGAGCAGCAAGGTCACTACCGCCGCGACCTTGCTGCCGGATCGCAGCACATTGGTCGCTCCAGGGTTCTTGCTGCCGTAACTGCGCGGGTCGTTCAGGCCCATCAGCCGGCTGACGATCACGGCGAATGACAGCGAACCCAGCAGGTAGGCACACACCACGGCCAGCAGCGGCAGGAAGGGGTTGGACGGGTCCATGGCTCTTGTCTCCGGCGCGCCCTGTCTGGCGCTGATTGTGATGAGCGCTATTCTGCCAGCGCACAGCTCACCGGCCGAGCGGCCAGCAGCTGCGCGCAGACGGTCGGCGCCATGCCCAACAGATAACCACGCCGCCCGCCGTTGATCAGCAAACGCGGCAATTCCAGGATGGTCTGCTCGATATACACCGGCATCTCGCGCCGGGTCGCGAATGGCGAGGTACCACCGATCAGGTAGCCGCTGTGCCGGTTGGCCACCTCGGGCGCGCAAGGCTCGACCGACTTGGCGCCGATCTGGCGCGCCAGGTTGCGCGTACTGACCTTTCGATTGCCATGCATCAGCACCAGCAGCGGCCGCGCACGGTCGTCCTGCATCACCAGCGTCTTGACCACGGTGTACGGATCGATACCCAACACCTCGGCGCTGTGGTTGGCGCCGCCGTGCTCCACGTAGTCGTAGGGATGCTCGGAGAATTCCACCTTGTGCGCACGCAGCAGGTGCGTCGCCGGTGTCTCGGACACATGTTCGCGCCGCGCCATCACCGCACCGCCATGTCTACTGCGCGGGGTCGCGCAGCTCCTTGCGGATGGCGTCGATCTGCGCCAGCAACTCGGGCACCAGCGGCGTATCCCAGGCGTCCAGGCATTCGTCGAGCTGGGCCAGGCTGGTCACCCCGATGATGGTGCTGGCCACACGCCAGTTGCCGTAGCAAAACGCCAGCGCCATCCGGGTCGGGCTCAAGCCGTGCTCGCGCGCCAGTGCGTTGTAGCGGCGTGCGCCGGCCAGCGACTCGGCCCGCCCCCAGCGCTGCTTGCGCACCGACTCGTAACTGGAGATACGCGCGCCCTTGGGCGCGTCGGGCCCCTCGATACCGCTGCGGTCGTATTTGCCGGTCAGCAGGCCGAATCCCAGCGGCGAATACGCCAGCAGCGACACGTCCAGACGATGGCAGGTCTCGTCGGTGCCGTTGTCGTAGCTGCGGTTGATCAGGCAATACGGGTTCTGGATCGAGACCACACGCGCCAGTCCGTGTTGCTCGGCCAGACGCACGAATTCGTGCACGCCATAAGGCGTCTCGTTGGATAGCCCGATCTGGCGTATCTTGCCGGCCTTGACCAGCGCCGACAGCGTCTCGAGTTGCGCTTGGATCGAAGTGGCCGAGCGCTCCTTGGTCGGGTCGTAGTAGGTCGCGCCGAACGACGGCACATGGCGCTCAGGCCAGTGGATCTGGTACAGGTCGATCACATCCGTCTGCAACCGCTTGAGGCTGTTCTCGCAGGAGCGACGAATGTCGTCCGGCGTCATGCCCGGTCCTTCGCGCACCCAGTCCATGCCGCGCGCGGGGCCTGCCACCTTGGAGGCGATCACCAGCTTGTTGCGCAGCCCCGGGCGGGCCGCCAGCCAGCGCCCGATGATGGCCTCGGTGGCGCCGAAAGTCGCGGCGCGCGTGGGCACGGAATACATTTCGGCAGTGTCCAGGAAGTCGATGCCACGCTCGAACGCGCGGTCCATGATGGCGTGGGCATCGGCCTCGGAAACCTGTTCACCGAAGGTCATGGTGCCCATGCAGATGGGCGTGACGTGCAGGTCGCTTTGACCGAGCCGGACTTTCTTCATCACTTCTCCAAACGTAGTACGAATACCGAGTTTAGACGCTGCCCTGCGCCTTTGCCCGCGCTTCCTCCTGCAGTCGCAACACGCGCCGCTGCACTTTGCCGGTGGTGGTCATCGGCAGTTCGGCGACGAATTCGATCTCCTTGGGATATTCGTACGGTGCCAGCTTGCCGCGCACATGGGATTGCAGGACGGTCGTCAATTCGGTGTCGAAGGCCTGGCGCGCATCGGCGCCGGCCAAAGCCATGCGACGTGTCGCATGGTCGGGCGCCAGCACCACATAGGCCTTGACCACGGCGCCGCGCTCGGAGTCGGGTTTGGGAACAACTGCCGCATTGAGCACCGCCAGGTGCTTGACCAGGCAGTTCTCGATCTCGCCCGGGCCGATGCGGTAGCCAGCGGCCTTGAACACGTCGTCGGCCCGGCCCTGATACCACAGGTAGCCATCGGCGTCGCGGGTGGCCAGGTCGCCGGTGCGGCACCAGTCGCCGCTGAACCGCGCCGCCGTGGCGGCCGGGTTCTTCCAGTAACCTAGAAAAAATACCGGGTCCGGCCTGCCAGACACGTCGTAGCGGTTCAGAGCCACGTCGCCGGCCACGCCGACCGGGCATTCCTGGCCGGCGTCGTCCATCACCATTACCCGGTGACCGGGGTAAGCCTTGCCCATGCTGCCGGGTTTGGCGGGCCAGCCGACATTGCAATTTCGCGCCAACGGCAATCCGCCGCCGGGCCGCCCCAAGGCGGATTCGGCCCCCTCGGGGGGCAGCGCAGTACGCGAAGCGACAAGCGTGGGGGCCGGACTCTCCGCCGGGCCGTCCCAAGGAGAATCAGCCCCCCCGGGGGGCAGCGCAGTACGCGAAGCGACAAGCGTGGGGGCCATATTCATTGTGCA
>JBDTMH010000234.1:0-6909 GCA_039934375.1 Burkholderiaceae bacterium
GCCGACGATTCGAAGATGCGCCGCAAGCGCTACTCACTGTCGCGTAATGCGAGCTCGGCCAGCTTGCGCTCGTGGATGTCGATCACAATCGCGAGCATCGCCGCTTCGCCCCGCAGCGTGATCGACCGGAGGGCTGACTGGATCCAGCGCCACTGGCCGTTGGCGTGCAGCATGCGCAACTCGTGCAGTCCCGTGTCCGGCTCGCCGCGCAGCGCGCGTTGCTGTCGATCGATCGATGCGGCCCGATCGTCCGGATGCAGCCATTGCATGAGTTGCGGCAACGGCAGCCGCGCGATTTCATTCGCGCTGCGCCCGGCGATCGTGCACAAGGCCGGATTGATGTAAACCAATTGGCCCTTGCGCACCAGCGCGATGCCTTGCAGCGAATGGCGCGCCAGAGTCTCGAACTGTTCCTTGCTTTCGACCAGATCCCGCTCGGCTTGGCGCCGCGATGTGACGTCCATGCCGAACGACAATACGCCTGTGACCTTTTCACCGTCGCGCAGCAGGCTGTTGTGCCAGGCGATCAGCCTTATTTCGCCGGAACGCGTGAGGATCGGGTTCTCGAATTGGGCTGGTACGCCGCCACCGAACAGGCGTTCGAATTCCGCATGAACCTGCGGGTACCGCTCCCGCGGTACCAGCACCTCGAACCAGTTGCGGCCAGCCAGATCGGCCAGCGTATAGCCGGTCAGTTCCTGCGCTGACTTGTTGAATGTGGTGATCTGGCCGCTGGCATCGAGCCCGACGACCATGACGTTGGCGCCGTTGATCAGGTTCTCGGCCTGCTCCTTGGCTTGGCGCAGGGCCTGTTCGCTGCGTTTGCGCTGCGTGATGTCGCGGAAGTAGACCGACAGGCCTTCGGCAGACGGATAGATATGGCTTTCGTACCAGACCCGCGCCGGCGCGTAATGTTCCTCGAACATCTCGGGTTGCTGGCTGGCCATGCAGCGCTCATAGACCTGCCGGAACCGGTGGCCGCTGCTGTCGGGAAACATGTCCCAGACATTTTTGCCGATCAGTTGATCCGGGCGGTGGCCCAGCAACTTTCCCGCCCGCGCGTTGACGTGGGTGATGGTCCAGTCGGCGCGGATGGAAACCATGGCGTCCGAGACACGCTCGGACATGTCTCGCTGATCCTGCTCGGCCTTGATGCGTTCGGTCACATCCATCCGTACGCCGATCATGCGCAGGGGGCGGCGCTGGTTGTCCCACTCCTTCACCTGACCGATGCTGCGCATCCAGCGGTAGCTGCCATCGGCATGGCGCATGCGGACCATATGGTCGTAGCGCTGCTCTTGTTGTGATGCAACCGACGTCGACGTCAGCTGCGGACGATCCCGGTCTTGCGGATGCATCAGGGAATGCCACTGTGCCCGCGACACCACCCCCGGCTGGACCGGATACCCCAGCGTCGTGTAGTAGCTCGGCGTCACGTGCCATTGGTCGGTACGGAGATCCCAGTCCCACAACACCAATCCCGCCGCTTCGCAGGCCACGTTCAGGCGTTGCGCCAGCACGGCGCTGGTGCGCTCGGCGTGTTGCCTGCGCGACGACTGGCGAGCCAGTCGCACGGACAGTGCCAGCAATGCCAGCGACCCGAGCAACCACAAGCCGGTCATCATTTCTGCCAGCCGGTACCACGGCGCCAGAATGGCGTCGATGGTTCGGCCGAAGAAGATTACCAGGCCCGGGTGCTCACCCAACGTGCGATAGGCGATGAAGCGGTCGCTGCCATCAATCGTGCTCTTGATGCGGTATCCGCCGTTGGCGCTGGCAGGCAGGAATTGCAGGAACAGCGGCGAATCGGAGAAGTTGCGCCCCATCGCCGTGCCGTCGATCGGGCCGCGCATCAGCAACTGCCCGTCGCTGCGCAACAATCCGACCGAGCTGCCGGATTCCAGCGCCAGTGAGGCCCAGAGTTGGTCGAAGTAGCTCACTTTGATCATTGCCACCAGGACGCCGGCGAAACCGTTGCGTTCAACCGTCAGCGGCCGAGTGACCGCAAGCAGCCATTGACCATCGCTGGCGAGACTGGGTGCAGCGACGAAGAACCCGGTGCCGGGACGGGTTTTGTAAATGGCGACGAAGTCCTTGTCCCCCATGCCTTGACGCAGCCGCTCGGCGCGCGACGCGTACGCGACGGTGCCTCGGGCATCGAGCACCATGACACTTTCGATGAAGCGCAGCGCATCGACTTGCGCCTGCAGCAATGTGCTTGCGCCCCCGGGGCTGGCTTCGCCTTCGGCCTGGACCGAAACCAGCGACCGCGACAACAACTCAAGGCTCTGGTCGACGCTTTGCAGGCTGCGTGAGGTCTGCTCGTCGATCACGGTGGCGAAAGCGCTGGTCAGCCGCTCGCCCGCGCGCATGGTCTGCTCGCGCTGGTAGGCCAGCACGCCGGCACCCAGCAGCGCTGTTCCCAACACCAACCCGATGGCCGACAGCAATACCTTGTCGTTGATCCAGCGCAGTTGGCCAGCCATATCAGTATAGGGAACAGGCGGGCATGGCCGTTTGGGAGACGCCTGCGGCCCGCCTGCGGCGATCGGGGTGGGTTCGGCTCAATGCCTGACCGAATCCGGGCGTCATTGCAGCTGACGGACTGCTTGGGCGGCGATCTCGTACGAGCGTAACCGATGTGCGTGGTCGAACATCTGGCAGGTCAGCATCAATTCGTCGGCACCGGTGCGCGACACGAACGCCGCAATGCGCGACTGAACCGTTTGTGCAGTGCCGACCGCCGAACACGACAACACTTCGTCGAGCATGTCGCGGATCGGGCCCTGCAGGCGCTCGTAGTAACCCGTGACCGGCGCCGGCAAGCGGCGTGGCTGGCCGCTGCGCAGGTTGACGAATGCCTGCTGCATCGAACTGGCGCGGTACCAGGCGTCGGCGTCGGTGTCGGCGGCAAAGACGTTGAAACCCAGCATCACATAAGGCTTGTCCAATTGCGCCGACGGTTTGAACGTGGAGCGGTACAACGCGATCGCGTCCATCATCTGCGCTGGTGCGAAATGGGACGCGAATGCATACGGCAGGCCCAGCGCCGCGGCCAGTTGGGCACCGAACAGGCTGGAGCCCAGAATCCAGACGGGCACCTTGAGGCCGGTCCCTGGCACGGCGCGCACTGCCTGGCGCGGGTCGTCGGACATGAAGTCCATCAACTCGACCACGTCCTGCGGGAATTCGTCCGAACTCGATTGCAGATTGCGGCGCAGCGCATGGGCGGTGCGCTGGTCGGAGCCGGGCGCCCGGCCAAGTCCGAGGTCGATGCGGCCCGGGAACAGCGACTCCAACGTGCCGAACTGTTCGGCGATGACCAGCGGCGAATGGTTGGGCAACATGATGCCGCCTGCACCGACGCGGATGCGACTGGTTGCACCGGCCACATGGGCGATCAGGATGGATGTGGCCGCGCTGCCGATGCCGGGCATGCCGTGGTGCTCGGCCAGCCAGTAGCGGTGATATCCCCATTTCTCCGCATGCTGGGCCAGATCACGGCTGTTGCGAAAGGATTGGGCGGCATCGCTGCCTTCGGTGATTGGGGACAGGTCAAGAACAGACAGTACAGGAGGCATGGTGCGGAGCGCCGGTAAGGAGTGAATCGGTTATGGCCCGCTTCGGACGCGGGCCTGCCGCCATTGCGGTCGGGGCCATTTTCGCCGCAGCCGAGCAACCCTGCGCTGCGTATGCCGCAGCGGGTCGAAGCTGCCGGGCTTGCGTGTCGCCGCAGCGCACTGCCTACAATCGGCAAGTCGCAGCCGCCCTGGGGTCATCCGCACACCGGTGGGCCCTGGAGCGGTTCACCGCGATGCGACCCACTTCGACGGAGATTCGACAAATGAAAGCAAGCTGGCGGGGCGTTGTGATCGCCCAGAGTGACGATACCGTGCTGGTCGAGGGCAACCACTATTTCCCGCTGGCCGCACTGGATCGCCGCTACGTGACCTTCAGCAACCACAAGACCATGTGCCCGTGGAAGGGACAGGCGACGTACATGTCGCTGATCGTCGACGGCAATCAGCTGGCAGACGCGGCCTGGACCTATGCCGATCCGAAACCCGAGGCCGAGATGGTCCGTGACCGTGTCGCATTCTGGAATGATGTCAAGGTCGAGGCGTGACACAGTCTGGTTTTACCCCGCCTTTTGCATCGCCGGCCCACGTCGGCGAGATGCTGGCCCAGCAGGGACATGCGGTGCTGAGCCCGCAAGGTGTCTGCGAGCTGACCGGCTGTACCGAGCCCGCGCTCGCCGCCATGGCACCGAGCTGGAACGATCTGCCACCCGACGAGTACCTCAAGGACGGTGGCCGCTACCGCCACCGACGCCATTCCTGCTTCGTTGTCCGCGGTGATGCGGTGCAAGGGGTTGCGCATCGCGCACACTGGCAACCGCTGGCCTACAACGCCTTGCACGGCGGTATGCAGCGCTGGTTCGAACCGGTGTTGCCGCAGGTGCTCGCTTTGCCGGGCTGGAACGCCCTGTTGCGCTGGACCGCTGCGGTGGCCTGCGAGTTGCGCGGTGATCAGCCCTGGTTTGTCGAGGCGCACCAGTTCCGGATCGACACCACCGACGGCATCGGCCGGCCCACGCCGGAGGGCGCGCACCGGGACGGCGTCGATCTGGTCGCGGTTTTTCTGGTCGCGCGCAACGACGTCAAGGGAGGGGAGACACGGGTGTTCGAGGCGGACGGTCCCAACGGCCGGCGTTTCACGCTGGCAGAGCCCTGGTCGGTGCTGCTGCTCGACGACGCGCGCGTGATCCACGAATCCACGCCGATCCAGCCCGATGGGGAAAACCCCTACCGCGATACGCTGGTGCTGACGCTTCGCGCGCACGGATTTCAAGGTGACAATGGTCTGACTTGACCTGCTTTGAAATGCCGTTGCCACCATTTGTGACACTGGGACGCGTTACGAAAGGATTCTTGCCATGTTCAAACATATTCTGGTTCCCATCGATGGTTCGCCAACCTCCGAACTGGCAGTCGACAAGGCGATCGGCATGGCCAAGGCGTTCGACAGCGCGGTGACCGCCATCTATGTCGTCGATCCGTACCCGTTCACCGGTGTCGGCGAGGGCTTCGCCTTCGGCCAGGGCCAGTATCTGATTGCGGCCAAGGCCCATGCCACGCAGTCGCTGGCCAATGCCCGCAAGCAGATGGAGCAGGCCGGCGTGAAGATAACGACGGCGACAGTCGAGGCGCACTCCCCGTGGCGGGGCATCCTGGAGGCGGCCGATTCGGGCGGCGCCGACCTGATCGTCATGGGTTCGCACGGCCGCAGCGGTGTCGAGAAACTGGTGATGGGCAGCGTGGCGCAGCGCGTCATATCGCACACCAAGCTGCCGGTGCTGCTGATACGGGCCTGACTGCACACAGCGGCCGGATCGTGCCGCTGCTGCGCGATGCTGGCGCAGGCGTCAGCCGCACTGCCCGACAAAACCACAAGCCGTGCAGAAGTCGCAGCCGTCCTTCTTGATCACCGTCGGATTGCCGCACTCGGGACAGGGGCGGCCGGCCAGTATGGTGGTGCTGCGTCCGCCGGCCGGGTTCTCCAGCACGCCCATTTCGCGCACCGGAAAGCCATCTTCATCGAGCACACCGAGCATCGCGTAGCGATGGATGATGAGGCGCGCGATGTAGGCCACCGTCGAGGGCCAGATCTGCTGGCGCCGCTCGCCGGGCACGAAGGCCATGAAGTGGCCCAACGGCTCGGCATAGTTCAGCAGCTTGCGCAGCTTCATGCCGATCCAGGCCGGGTCGATCACCCGCATGTCAAGCGACAACAGCCGAGCCAGGCCGTCCAGTGCACGCGGATAGTTGCCCGAGAAACCCAGCGCGCAAGGGCGCGTCATCGACGGCCCGTCGTGTTGCGGCAGCGTGATTTCCTTGAGTGTCAGCGTGAAGCGCTCGCCGCTGGCCGGGTTGTCGACGTCGACCGCCCAGGCCAGCGTGCCACTGGGGCCGGTCGTCGGCTCCTCGCGGCTGAACATCGCGTCGAGCACCGGTGTCGGAGCGCCATTGCCGTCCAGCGCGTGCAACTGCTCGCAGCGCCAGCGGATCACGGCCGCGGTGGCCGCCACGACACCCGGGAACAGGCGCATCTCGCCGTTGGGCGGGAACGGCATTTCGAAGCTGCGCTCTTCGGCCACGGTGGCCAGTGCGTCGAGCTTGAGCTTGAGCCAGGCCGCGTCGTTGGCGCGCAGGTCCATCGACAAGGTCTTGGCCAATGCGCCCAGTCCGCGCGGTTGTTCGGCGCCGTTGACCCAGACCTCGAATGGCCGCGGCGCACCGCCTTCCTGCGCTGCCAGTTCCCCGACGAACAAGGCAAAGTCACCAAACGGGTGGTGCAGCATGAAGGTCCAGGCCGGATTGCCGCCCGGCAGCTCCGGCCGGCCGGGCCAGCGCAGTGATGACAACACCGGCACCGGCAGGCCCTCGAGTGCCAGCCGGCGGTTCGCGTCGGCAATCTGCAACGGTTGCGCCGGCGCCGGCAGGTCGGCCTGCAGCACCGATCCCAGCACGCTGTTGGGACGGTAGGTCGCCAGGCCCTTGAGGCCGGACTTCCAGGCTTGCATGTACAAGTCCTGAAAATCCGCATACGGGTAATCGACCGGCACATTGACGGTCTTGGAGATCGCGGTATCCACATACGGTGCGACCGCGGCCACCATCGCCGCGTGGGCCTGCGCGCTGAGTTCGAGCGCCGTCACGAAGGCGGCCGGCAGTGGCGTGTCCTCCCCGTGCAGATGCCGGAACAGGCGCCACGCGTGGTCCTGCACCGGGTATTCCTTGAAGCTGCCATCGGGCATGCGCTTCTTGCGCGAATAGGTCCAGCTGAAGGCCGGCTCGATGCCGTTGCTGGCGTTGTCGGCAAAGGCCAGACTGATGGTGCCGGTGGGCG
>JBDTMH010000235.1:0-6905 GCA_039934375.1 Burkholderiaceae bacterium
CCAAGTTTCCTCGCACCCCCTCGGGGGGCCTGGCAAAGCCAGGGCTGGGGGCTCATAAAAATCCCATTCCGGTTCACTCCACTGTCAGATGCCCGGTCTTGACCAGGATCAGACAGCCTTCGCGGCTGAAAGGTTGGTGTTGGCTCAGGTGTGGACTGCGTATCCAGTGGCCGTCGGGATAGTCGCCGAATTCGTCGGAAAACACGCCCTCGAGCACGAAGATCTCCTCTCCGCTGTAGTGGCGATGGCGTTGAAAACGGGTGCCAGGCGCCCAGCGCACCATCGCCGTGTGGGTGCTGCCCACGCTTGCCAGCGGCAATACCGTCAGGCCGGCGGCAACTCCCGGGTGCCACAACGCATGGCGGGTGTCGATGGCGCACTGCATGGTGTCGCCGGGGTTCATGTAGCGCAGCTTGACGAACAACGTGCAGCCATCGGTCGAATAAGGCGCGTGGCTGGTGCCGGGCGGGTTTCTCAAATAGCTGCCAGGCCCGTAGTCGCCACTGGCGTCGCTGAATGTACCGGCCAGGACGACGATCTCCTCGCCCAGCTCGTGCCGGTGCGCGTCGAAGTGTGCGGCTGGCGCGTATCGCACCACCGAGGTGGCCCGTGCCACTTCGCCACCATTGCGCTCGAGCATGCGCCGCTGCACCAGTGGCGAGGGCGAGGCTTGCCAGGGCAGTTTGTGGCTGTCGATGACGCAGCGCTGCGTCCAGTCGGCGTTGAGCTGGATCTCGTTCATGGCTTCAGCCTGGCTGTGCCAGCAGGCACGCCGCGTCAGGCCCTGCCGTGCGTGGTATCGCCGGGAACCATGGCGCGCATCGTCGGGGCGGACACGGTGGCATCGGAACTTTGCTCATGGTCTGCAGCGGGCGAAAGGAATTCGAGCGTGGCCACGCGTGCCAGGCGCACCACCGAACCCGGGCGCACCGCGATTTCCTGGTCGCTCTGCAGCACGGTTCCATCGACTTCGGTGTACTGGGTGGACAAGGCCTTGAGGATGTAGCCATCGGGACGGCTGCGCAGTTCGAAATGGCGCCGGCTGATCTGCTTGCTGGCGATCGGGTCGGGCAAGGACACGATGACATCGTGCGTGGTCAGCGCCTGCTGGGTGTCGCCGCGGCCGAAACACAGGGTGTCGAGCGCCGGCAGTGCGATCCGCTCGCCGGTTTCGTGCACCGCCAGATGGGTGGGAAAACGCGCGGGGTCGCGCCAGCGCAAATCGAGCAGCTCGACATCGCGTGCAACGCCGCGAAGGGGCACGTGGCCCAGCGGCCGGCAGCGCTGGCGCTGGCCCATGGCCAGCTGCGCGAACATGTCGCCCGACATGCGGATCTGGGCTGGTAGCGCGGTCGCTGAGATGCGGGCACACAGATTGACCGCATCACCCGTCACCTGCGCGCCGTCGGTGAGAACCTGGCCCCAGTGCATGCCGATCCGCACGCTGAGCTGGTGCTGGCGCGGGCGGTCGAGGTTTTCGCGCGACACGTGCTGCTGCAACGCGACCATCGCACCCACGGCGGCCATGGCCGACGGAAAACTGATGAAAGCGCCGTCGCCGGCCGTGTCAACGACGCGACCGGCACCGTCAAGCGCCTTGTCGAGCAGATCCAGGTGCAGTTGTTGCAGCCGGCGCCCAGCCTCATCGCCGAACTGCGCAAAATACCGCGTGGAGTCGACGACGTCGGTGAAAGCCAGTGCAGCCTTGCGCTCGAAACGCCGTGTCAGCTCTTGCGACAACACGGTTTGCAGGCGGATGATCTCGGTCATCGACAGGCTTGCCGGATCAAAATGGGTTGTCATCGCGCAATCGAAAAGAAACGAGAATAGCTGCTGCGCACAGTCGGTGTCAACGGTTTGCGGGCCCGCATGGGGCAGAATAGACCGGTTGCTGACAAGGAGTTGAAAGCGATGGGGTTGGAAAAACTGGGTCGATACGACATCATTCGCACGCTCGGCAAGGGCGCGATGGGGATGGTGTACGAGGCACGGGATCCCAACCTCGACCGGCGGGTGGCCATCAAGACCATCAAGGTCGAACACCTGTCACTGGAGGCCTCGGCCGAGTACGAGGCGCGCTTTCGCACCGAGGCACGTTCGGCGGCGCGGCTTCAGCACCCCAATATTGTCAGTGTCTACGACTCCGAGCGCCATGGCGATACGACCTACCTCGTGATGGAGTTCGTGCCGGGCGACGACCTGAAGAAAATCCTCGACAGCGGCAAGACCTTCACGCTGGAGCAGGCGATGCACCTGATGCGCGACCTGCTGTCGGCACTGGAATATGCGCATCGGCAAAACATCGTCCATCGCGATGTCAAGCCGGCCAATATGCTGGTCGAGGCCAGTGGCCGGGTCAAGCTGACCGACTTCGGGGTTGCGCGTATCCAGGACTCGGGTGAGGCGACACGCACGCGCGGCTCGATGGTCGGTACGCTGAAGTACATGGCGCCCGAGCAGGTGCAGGGGCTGACGGTCGACGCCCGCGCCGACATCTTCGCGGCGGGTGTCGTGCTGTACCAGTTGCTGACCGGAAAGCGGCCGTTCGATGGTGCCAGCGATTTCGCCATCATCCAGCAGATCGTCGGCGCCGCGCCGGTGGCGCCATCGATCATCAATACGCAGTTACCCGCGGCGGTGGACGTGGTCGTCGGGCGGGCGCTGGCCAAGTCGCGCGACGAGCGCTTTGCCAGTGCGAATGCGTTCATGGTGGCCTTGCAGGAAGCCGTCGGGCAGGTGTCCGACCCGACCATCCTGCCGCCAATGGGCCTGCGCCACGCTGGCGATGGCGCCGGAACCGGGTCGGGTGTGCAACGCGGCTACGGACGTTCTGGTGGTGGCACCTATCCGTCTGTGTCCGGGGTTTCCGCGTCGACCGTTACGCAGGAACTGGAACTGGTTTACTGGAAGGACATCAAGGATTCCGACGATCCGGCGGACCTGCAGGGTTTTCTGGACCGGTTCCCGGGCGGCATCTATGCCGATCTGGCGCGCCGGCGGTTCAAGCGTCTGCTCGGTCTTTCGACGGGAGACAACACCGGGACCGCGCTGCAGACCCGGGTGCTAGAGGGGACGGGGTCATTTGCACATTCTGGTTTCCCTCCAACTCAGCCGATGAGTGAGGAGACCCTGCTGGTGGGCGCACCCGGTTCCGTTGGCAAGGCGGTCATGCACCTTGAACGTGGCGCGGGTGCTGCAGCCCGAGCGTGGCCAGAGGCTGCTGCGCCGGCTGAACCATCGGCACAGGCGGTCGGCCTCCCTGGCACCGACGCTGCGCCCGGCGAAATTGCCGCCGCAGTGCACACTCCCGCAGACGACGCTGGCCCCGGCACGCTCGTAACCGAAACACCTGTCGCCACGGCTGCCACGCCCCGTGCTGCGGCATCTGGGTCCGAAAAGCCGGCAGTCGGCACGACGAACGCGCCGCCGGTCGTGGCCGTTGCGCCGGCAGCGTCAAAGCTTGCGGTTGCCGAAAAACCGGTTTCTGTGGCAAGGGGCAATACCGGCCAAGGGCCGCTTGCCAAATCTTCATCGCCTGGGCAGACGCAGGCCTTGCCTGCACAGTCCGCGCCTGACGGCGCCGGGGCACCAGCGCCGCGACGTGCCGGCTTGATGTTGGCCGGCGGTGCGGCAATGGTGGTGGCGATCGCGCTGGCGGTTTGGTCGTTCGGGCCCTCGTCCGGCGGCGAGGCGCCGCTGCCGGCAGGCACACCTGCCAGCACGAATCCGCCGGTGCCGGGCAATGTCGATTCATCGGTGGCGACTGTCGTCGCCAACCCGGCTGCGGATGCCGCCTCTGCAGCGCCAGTAGCACCAACGCCGCTTGCCGAAGCGCCATTGGCGGTGACGAAGGAACTGCCCAGGTCCGCAGGCAACGCCGCAGCAAGCACACCGCCCAAAGCCAAACCGGCGCTGCCCAAGCTGGCACAGGCTCCACCCGCTGCTGCGCCAGCCAGCAAGGACTCCGCACCGGAACATGCTGCGGCTGCTGCGGCACTGCCGGCGCCGGCACCGGTCAAACCTGCCGTTGCCAAGGCTCCCAATCCCGTGCAGCAGACCAGCACCGCGGGCGTTGCAAGCCCCGAGCTGGCCTGTGAGGGCCGAGTGTTGCTGGGCTTTCAGAGCTGCATGAACGAGCAATGTGCCAAGGCAGAGTTCGCTGCCCAGCCGATCTGCAAGCAGCGGCGCATGGCCGCGCAGGCGCGGGCAGCGCAGCAGAACAACCGGAACTGACGCCCGGCCGGCGGGTGCCGACGCGGGCGCAGGTGCTCAAGCGCTATTGCGCGGCCCAACCCCCATCCATGTTCCATGCTACGCCGCGGATGTTGTTGCCGGCAGGCGAACAGAAAAACACAGCCAGCGCGCCGAGTTCCTCGGGCGTGGTGAACTGCATCGACGGTTCTTTCTCGCCCAGCAGCAGCCGGATCGCGTCGTCGTTCGATACGCCCTGGCTGGCCGCCTTGGCGTCAACCTGCTTCTGCACCAGGGGTGTCAACACCCAGCCCGGGCAGATGGCATTGCAGGTGACGCCGCCGATGGCGTTCTCCAGCGCGGTGACCTTGGTCAGCCCGACAATGCCGTGCTTGGCCGCCACGTAGGCCGACTTCTCGGCCGAGCCCACCAGGCCGTGTACCGATGCGATGTTGATGATGCGACCCCATTGAGCGGCCTGCATGGCGGGCAGGGCCAGCCGGGTCGCATGGAATGCGCTGCTCAGATTGATGGCAATGATGGCGTCCCAGCGTTCCGTGGGGAAATTCTCGACCCGGGCCACATGCTGGATGCCGGCATTGTTGACCAGGATGTCGACCCGGCCAAATTGCGCCGCCGCATAGCGCATCATGTCCTCGATTTCGGCGGGCTTGCTCATGTCCGCGCCGTGGTAGGCGACCTTGACACCATGGCCGCCGACGGCCGCCTTGGGACCTTCGACATCACCGAATCCGTTGAGAACGATGTTCGCCCCTTGTTGTGCCAACGCCTGTGCGATTCCCAGGCCGATGCCGCTGGTGGATCCGGTGACCAAAGCTGTCTTACCCTTGAGCATGGTGGTTCTCCATATGAATTACGATGTGTCGACAACCCTCATTCTGTATCCCTTTTTGTTTCTGCCGGACCTGTGATGAATTCCTCCTCCCCTGAACTGCGCCACGTGAAATGTCCCGATGCCCAGGGCGGCCACGCCATGGCGTACTGGCAATGGGGCGACGCAGCGGCGGGCCATGTGGTGGTCTGTGTCCATGGCCTGTCGCGCCAGGGGCGCGACTTCGACGTGCTGGCGCGCGCCTTGTGCACGCACAGCACGGCGCCGATCCGCGTGGTCTGTCCCGATGTGGTGGGCCGTGGCCAGAGCGCGTGGCTCAAGGACCCGATGGGATATCAGATTCCGATGTATGTGGCCGACATGCTGGCGCTTGTGGCCGAGCTCAAGCCGCAAACGCTGGATTGGGTCGGCACCAGCATGGGCGGGCTGATCGGTTTGGTGTTGGCCGGCCGGCCCGATCTGCCGTTGCCGGTGGCGCTACGCCGGCTGGTGCTCAACGATGTCGGGCCAGTGGTGCGCTGGGAGGCGCTGCAGCGCATTGGCAGCTATCTGGGGCAGACTGGCCGCTTCGGCTCGGTGCAGCAGGCCGCCGACGCCATGGCCGCCATTTCCACCGGTTTCGGTCCGCATACGCCGCAGCAATGGCTGGCCTTGTCGAGCCCCATGGTCAAGCCAGTTGCGGGTGAGCAGGGCGTGTTCACGCTGCACTACGACCCGGCGATTGCGCTCCCGTTTCGCACACTGACGCGGGAGTCGGCGCTGCAGGGCGAGGCCATGCTGTGGCAGTTATACGATGCCATTACCGCCGAGACTCTGTTGCTGCGCGGCGCCGAGTCGGATTTGTTGTCGCGGGAAACGGCACAGGCGATGTGCATTCGCGGACCGAAGGCACATCTGGTGGAGTTTGGTGGCGTTGGTCATGCGCCCACGCTGATCGCGGAGGATCAGCTCGACACGGTCACGGGGTTCTTGCTGCGGCCAGAGCCCCAGCCACGCGCATGAAAACAGAGCCCGTCGCCCGGCCCCTGGATGCCGTGGCCATCGCGCCGCCTGACGTCAGCGTGACTGCCGCTGTCAGCGGGCCGGACCCGGTGGAGGTATTGGCACGCATACGCGCCTTCGCAGAACCGCTTATTGCCGACGAGGTGCTCGATACCGGTGAGGGCACCCTGGCCCATGCCAAAGCGGTGGCGCAGATCATCGCTGCCATCGGCGGATCGGAATTCATGCAGGGTGCCAGTTACCTGGTCTATGCCTGCGAGCATCTGACGCGGCCCCAGGAGGCGATCACCAAGCGCTTCGGCCGCAGCCTGGCCGAGCTGGCGTTGGAAACCACCAAGCTGGTACGGGTGCAGCGTCAGACAAGCTCGGGTGTGCATGGCGATCTGCCATCGGTCGCCGCGCCGATGGCACAGGCGACAGCCGCACAGGTTGAAAACGTGCGCAAGATGCTGCTGGCATTTTCGCGCGACCTGCGCGTTGTCATGCTGCGCCTGGCCTCGCGGCTGCAGACGCTTCGCTATTACGCTGCGAGTCGGCGATCGCCACCACCGGGCATGCCGGCCGAAGCACTGCTGGTGTTCGCACCGCTGGCCAACCGGTTGGGCATCTGGGACCTGAAGTGGGAGCTGGAGGACCTGTCGTTCCGCTTTCTGGAGCCCGACACCTACCGCGACGTGGCGAACAAGCTCGAGCAAACGCGCGCCGAGCGCGAGCGCGCGGTCGAACAGCTGCGCGCGCAGCTGGAAAACGAACTGCGCAGCGATGGGATCCAGGCTACCGTGCAGGGGCGTCCCAAGCATATCTACAGCATCGTCAAGAAGATGCGCGGCAAGTCGCTGGACTTCGCCCATGTGTACGA
>JBDTMH010000236.1:0-6888 GCA_039934375.1 Burkholderiaceae bacterium
TTAAGCCAGAAGGTGCCACTCGGGGGCTCGTTGAACCGCCGGAACAGCAAGAACAGCAAGGGTGGTGGTGGTGTGCGGCTGCAGGTTGGCATGCACCACCCTCCCGGGCGAGCGAGTGGGATAACGGCCTCAGACAGTCGCCAGGAACCGAATCCAAATACAGTAACTTTTTGGCCGGACAGGCTCCAAATTTGGAGTTACTGTAAAAGTTACTGCACAATTGGCCGGAAACTACAGGAAGTTACTGCATCCTGCCGGACAAGCAGATTCGTGTGCGCAAGGCCCAATTCGTTCCATAAGCTGTTGATATGAAATGTTTTATTGACATCTTCAGCTCGCAATGGACGTAAAAAAACCAACCTTTTTGAGGTTGGTTTTTTAGGTACTGGTGGCCTGGGGCGGAATCGAACCACCGACACAAGGATTTTCAATCCTCTGCTCTACCGACTGAGCTACCGGGCCAGAGCGGCAAAGTATACCAGCGCGCGCGACCCGATTTGGCCAAGCGCGTCAGGCAATGCTGCGTTTGCCGCGCGTCAGGTCAACACCCAATTGCTTGAGCTTGCGGTACAGGTGGGTACGCTCGAGTCCGGTCTTTTCGGCGACGCGGGTCATGGAGCCGTTTTCGCGTACCAGGTGGTATTCGAAATAGGCTTTCTCGAACTCGTCGCGCGCCTCGCGCAGCGGCTTGTCCAGATCGAAACTCTGTCTCGGCAGCAGACTGTTGTCGCTGCTTGTGACGGCATCCGTGCTGTTGTCCACGACCATCTCGATCGCCATCGATGTCGCCATCGGTGCCAGGCCGGATGCCGTCGGGGACCTGCGCACGGTGCCGCGGGCCAGCCCCTGCTCCACGGCCTTGAGCAGTTTTTGCAGCGTGATCGGCTTCTCCAGAAAAGCCATTGCGCCGATCTTGGTGGCTTCCACCGCTGTGTCGATGGTCGCGTGGCCGCTCATCATGATGACCGGCATGGTCAATGCGCCGCAGGACGACCATTCCTTGAGCAGCGTGACGCCGTCGGTGTCGGGCATCCAGATGTCGAGCAGAACCAGGTCCGGCCGGTCGCGTAATCGGGCCTCGCGCGCCTGCTGCGCATTTTCCGCCACTTCGACCGTATGGCCCTCATCGTTGAGGATCTCCTGCAACAGGTCGCGGATTCCATGCTCGTCGTCGACCACCAAGATGTTTGCCATATGAATTCGCCGTTCCTTGCCAATGCGAACAGCAGCCTCAGGCGGGTCCGCTGTCCTGTTGCGTAATGTCCACGGCGAATGATAACGATACTTGCGCGCCCAGCATTTTTCCGCCCTCGACGCGGTTTGCGATGTCGATGCGCGAACCATGTTCGTCGGCAATCTTCTTGACCACGGCCAATCCCAGTCCGGTCCCCTTCGTCTTGGTTGTCACATAAGGCTCGAAGGCGCGTTTGAGGATGTTTTCCGGGAAGCCGGTGCCGCGATCCTGCACCACCAGGCGCACGCGCCGGCTGGTCGGGACCCAGACGGTGCGGATGACGACTTCGCGCGGTACGCCAGCGTCGCCGTTCGCCGATGCACTGGCGTCCTGGGCATTCTGCAGCAGGTTGTGCACTACCTGACGCAACTGCTGCGCGTCTCCGAGGATGCTTGGACAACGCGGATCGAGTTCCGCACGCACAGGCACGCCGACGTCTTGCGCTTCGTACAAATGCAGAATGTCGGTGAGCAGGCTGTTGAGGTCGAGCGGCTTGAGTTCAGCCGCCGGCAGCCGGGCATAGTCGCGGAATTCATTGACCAGGCGCTTCATCGCATCGACCTGGTCGACGATGGTCTTGACCGACTTGGTCAGCAGTGCCTGCTCGGTTGCGGAGAGCTTGCCCGCAAGCTTCATCTCCAGCCGCTCGGCCGACAGCTGGATCGGCGTGAGCGGGTTTTTGATCTCGTGTGCCAGGCGGCGTGCCACTTCGCCCCAGGCCTGCGCACGTTGCGCCGACACGATCTCGGAAATGTCGTCGAAGACCAGCAACCGGTCGGTCCCGGGCAACTTGGCGCCACGCGCAACCAGCACGAGGGTGTTCTCGTGCTGCTGCGGATTGCCCAACCCCGCGCCATTGCCGCCGAGTTCGAACGATTGCTGCCAGTGGTCCAGCCCGTCGGCACTGCGCTCGCCCTGGAAGGCGTCGAAACGCGACTGAATCTGCCGCGCGAAATCCTGCAGACCTTCCACCTCGTCCAGCCGCCGGCCTTCGAACGCCGCCAGCGGCTGGCGCAGGATGCGCGTGGCGCCAGGGTTGGACGATCGGATCAACCCGTCGGCGCCCAGCACGATGACACCGGCCGTCAGGTTGTCCAGAATGGTCTGCAAGTTGGCGCGCGCCGCATCCACCTGTTCCATGCTGGTGCTCACCGCCTGGCGGGCGTCGGCGAGCTGCTGCGTCATGTTGGCGAAGTCGCGCGTCAGGCCACCGAGCTCATCCTTGCCGCTCAGTGCTACCTTGGGCGTCAAGTCTCCAGCAGCCACCTTGCTGACGCCGTCGGCCAGCAGCAGCAGCGGGCGCACGATCTGATTGCCCAGCACCACGGCGAGCAGCACGGCACCAAACACCGCCAGGAACAGGCTCAGCGTCAGCGTGCCGATGTACATGCGCTTGAGCCCTTCGCGTGCCAGCGAGCGCTCCTGGTACTCGCGGTAGGCCTTGGACACCGCCATTGCGTTGGTGACCAGCGCCCCCGGCAGCGCCTGCGTGACGAGCAGGAAGCGGGGCTCGGCCACCAATGAAAAACTGGGGTTGGGCACCAGCACCAGCACCTTGATGCGCGCATCGTTGACGGTGGCCGCCGTCGCCTCGTCCAGCCCCTCGACCCAGGTCACGGTGCGCGAACCGCGCGCCGTACGAAACTGCTGCGCGGTTGGCCGGTCGGTATTGAGCTGGAACTGCGACTGGCTGGCCGCCGTGATCAACTGACCCGAGGCGGTGAAGATGCCGACATCAAGCGCACCGAGCTGATCCCTCAGCCGCTCCAGTGGCAAGGTCAGTCCCGCATCCGGGACGCTGGAGAGTTGCGTAACCGACAAACGTACCTTGTTGGTCAGGCTATCGGAGAGCGTTTCCAGCGAGACCCGGCCCAGGTTGAGCCCGGCGTCCAGTGCGCCTTCGACCTTGACATCGAACCAGGTCTCGATCGAGCGCGCCACGAACTGGTAGGACACGACGTAGATCAGCATGCCAGGCGCAAAACCCGCAAGCGCGAACACCGCCGCCAGCTTGACCAGCAAGCGGCTGCCGAAGCGCTTCTTGCGCAAGCGCACCAGCAGGCGCAGGCCGATCCACGCGATCACCAGCAGCAGCGCTGCTGCCACCACCACGTTCAGGCCAAACAACAGCGCGTAATTGCGCTCGTACAACTCGCGGTTGTTGGTGGCCTGCGTCAGCAGGAACAACAGTACCAGGCCGATCGCCGACATCGCCGCCAGTGCCACGATGACGGTCCAGCGCAGGCCGCGCGGCCCCTGTGCCGCCGCACGCGGTGCGGCAGCAGGCACCGGCTTGTCGTTGCTCACTTGGGATTCTCAGGGCTGAGCTGACGCACGGCGGAGGCCGACACCTTCCAGTCGGACTGGCCGAAGGCCCCGATCTGGAACGGGCGTGGCAATTGTGAAACGTCCAGACCGAAGCGGAATTCAACCCGGTAGCTGCCATCTGCATCGATCTGTCCGGCATCGGCAATCTTCCAGGCGGAAATTCGCTGCAGCGTGGCCATCGCCTCGTCCAGCGAATCGAAATTGAGGTTCAGTGCCAGGCCCAGGCTGTTGCTGCTGATGGGGCCCGAGGCCACATTCAGGCGCCAGCGCCGGGTCAACGGCTGAAACGCCAGACGCATATGGCGCTGGGCGCTGGCGACCTTCTTGTCGGCCCAATACCAGCGGCTGCGCATGACCTCGGCCTCGGCCAGGAAGACCATGGGAATGCCTTTCTCCAGTGCATCGGTCACGGTCGCGGTCAACTCGAGTCGCACCGTCGCATACAGGTCGATGCCATCCTGGGTGCGCTCCAGGCGCAGCATACTCACCTCGGAGACGCTCTCCGGCTCCGCGGCATGGCCCGGTATGGAGCCCAGCACAAGCGCCAGCAAACACGCGGCGACAAGGTCAAGGCGCGCGCTTTTCCAGCAAAGCGTAAAAAAATCCGTCATGGTCACCGTCCTGATTGTCCGGGACAGGTAGGCCATTTGCCGTCAAACCGGGTCGCAAATGACCGGGAGAAGGCAGCAATGCGGCGTCGGTGTTGTGTTCAACAAACGTTTGTATCTGGATGTCACCCTCGGCGCGGAACACCGAGCAGGTGCAATACAGCAAACGGCCACCCGGGCGCAACAGCGGCCACAGGCTGCGCAGCAGCCGGGCCTGAACCGCCGCCAGTTGCTCCACATCGCTGGCGCGGCGCAACCACGGCACATCGGGATGGCGTCGCACGATGCCCGAGGCCGTGCACGGAGCGTCGAGCAAAATGGCGTCGAACGGGCGACCGTCCCACCAGTCCTGCACCTGCGCTGCATCGGCGACGCGCACTTCGCACTGCAGCCCGAGCCGCTCCAGCGTCTGGCTGATCCGCTTGCAGCGCAGCGGGTCGACGTCCAGCGCCGTCAGCACGCAATCGGCACGCTCGAGCAGATGGGCCGCCTTTCCGCCCGGCGCCGCGCAGGCGTCGAGCACGCGCGGCGATGCATCCCGACCGGTGTCGCCCAGCAGCAGGGGCGCCGCCATCTGGCCCGCTGCGTCCTGCACCGACACCAGACCGGCGTCGAATCCAGGAATGCGCTGCACTGGCAACGGCTGGCGCAGGCCCACGCCGGACTCGCCGGTCGGATATGCGTCGATGCCGAGGCCGGCCAGTTGTGCGAGATAGTCGGCGCGGCTGATCCTGCGGGTGTTGACGCGCAGCGTCATCGGCGCGTGTTGCAGATCGGCCCGCAGGATCTCCTGCCAATGGGCCGGGTGGTCCTTGCGCACGCGCGCGATCCACCACTGCGGGTGATTCCACAGCGCCACCGGATCCTGTTCGGAACGCGCCACCAGCGCCTCGCGCTCGCGCAGAAAACGGCGCAGGCACCCATTGATGAACCCGGCCTGCGCTTTGGTGACCGGCTGACGCTTGGCCGCCTCGACGGCCTGGTTCACCAGCGTGAATACCTCGTACGGGGCACTTTCGGCGTGCCAGCCCAGCGCCAGCACCGCGCACAACAGTGCATCCGCGTGTGGCGGCGGCGCGCGCGACACCAGTTGCCGGCGCAGGTTCTCGGCGCGCGCCAGCGAGCGCCAGACCTGGTACATCAGCGCCTGCACAGCCGGGCGCAGCGGCGACTGCACCTTGTCCAGCGCTGCCGTGCCGGACTGACCGCCGCGCACCGCATGCAGGCAAGCGGCAACTGCTTGCAGCAGGCGCCACAAGGGAACGGGTGCGCTGTCGGGTCGAATCGGGCCGGTTGATGCCTGGGCCATCAGGGCACCCTATGGAAGCTGGACGCCACTACAGACCATCGGCTGCGCGAAAGCCGAAAAAATAAGCCAGCACGACGGCAGGAAACTGAGCGATTGCCCGGTTGTAGTCGTGCACGCGCAGATTGCACGTGGCGAAGGCCTCGCGTGTCACCTGCCACTGGTCTTCCCAGGCCCGCTGGTTGAGCGCCAACTCTGGGTCCGGCGGATCTGCCTGCAGCCGCTCCCAGGACGTCTGCAACGCGGCACAGGCCGTGCGCAAGGCCGCCACCGCCGGTGCATCCAGCGGACGGCGGCTTGCCACGCGCAAGGCAACCTCGAGCTGGGCGGCTGCGCCGCGCAGGCCATCGAGCGCGAGGGGGTCGGGCTGCGGCGCCGCATCCGGTCCGGCATCGGCGTCGTTCGCAGCCGCCTGCAAGCCCACACGTTCGGTCACCCGTTCCAGCACCTGGGTCAGACGATTCTCGACCGCCACAAACGCGGTTTTCACCTGCGCGCGCATCCGCACCATGCGGTTGTACGCGCCCAGCGCCCAGAACAACAGCACGGCCAGCGTAATCCAGAACAGGACGGTATGTGTCATGGCTTGCAAACAAAACGCCCCAGGCACCGTCGGAGGACGGGACCTGGGGCGCTGTGGTGCGGCATGGCTGTGTCTTATTCAGCCACAGTACCACTGTCCGATGCCGGCTCGGCCATGTCGACGTCACCTTCTGTCACGGTGGCCTCCTCGGATTGGCCGGCAAGTTCGGCTTCCTCGGCTTCGGCAATCGCGCGACGCTCGGCATCGTCCATGTTTTCGCGAACCTTGCGTGCCTCGTGGTACGCCATGCCGGTGCCTGCAGGAATCAGCCGACCCACGATGACGTTTTCCTTCAGGCCACGCAGCTCATCGCGTTTACCCATGATGGCCGCCTCGGTCAGCACACGGGTTGTCTCCTGGAACGATGCCGCACTGATGAAGCTGTCGGTGGACAAGGAAGCCTTGGTGATACCCAGCAGCAGATTGGTGAACACCGCAGGAATCTTGCCATCGGCGCGCAGGGCGTCGTTGGTATTGAGCATTTCCGAACGCTCGACCTGTTCGCCACCGATGTAGCCCGAATCACCCGGGTTCTCGACCACAACGCGACGCAGCATCTGGCGCACGATCACCTCGATGTGCTTGTCGTTGATCTTCACGCCCTGCAGACGGTACACGTCCTGCACTTCATCGACGATGTAGCGCGCCAGTTCGGCCACGCCCAGCAGGCGCAGGATGTCCTGCGGGTCGGCCGGGCCGTCGACAATCGACTCGCCCTTGTTCACGACCTGGCCTTCGTGCACCAGGATGTTCTTCTCCTTGGGCACCAGCTCCTCGTGCACGCCGCCTTCCGGATCGGTGATCTGCAGGCGGATCTTGCCCTTGGTCT
>JBDTMH010000237.1:0-6857 GCA_039934375.1 Burkholderiaceae bacterium
GTCTTGCTCTGGTCGTATACCGGCTGGGCCGGCATTCCCTGCAGATGGGCCGTTTCGGCCCAACTGACAATCTCGATGCCCTTGCCCACAAGGCGTACGCGATTGATCGCGCCGTTGGGAATCACGCTCTGGCGCGGACCAGACAAGGGCAGGCCCAGGGCCGTCCGGTAGACCATGTCGAGCACGCCGCCGTGGGTTACAACCAGCAGGCGTTGTCCTTGTCGGCTCAGGGCCAGCGTCCATAACGCCGCCATGACCCGGTCGTGAAAGGCTCGGGTGCTTTCACCGCCATCAAAGGCAAAGTCGGCGTCGAACGCGCTCCATTCGCTCCAGGCCTGCGGAAACTGCGCCTGAATGTCTTCGGCCCGCATGCCATCGACGACACCGAAATTCTGCTCTCGCAACCCGCTGTCATTGACCGGCTGCAAGCCCAGGTGCTGCGCCGGTGGCATGGCGGTCTGGCGGGTTCGCAGCAAATCACTGCACACCAGTTGGTCCACTGATTCGTCGGCCAGTTGCACGCCAGCACGGCGCGCCTGCTCGTGCCCGGCTGCATTGAGCGGCACGTCGATCTGACCCTGGAAACGCAATTCGCGGTTCCAGTCGGTTTCGCCGTGGCGGATGAGGATCAGATCGGTCATGACCGATTATCGATGGACGACGCCCGTGTTTGCGAGATGCATCCCGGTAGGAACATACCCGCGCCCAATCGTTCCACGCATGCGGCAATTTTTCCGTCGCACGCCGGGCTGCCAGCCCGAGCCGTAGCGCAGGAAAGCCCCACCGACAGGGACGCTTCAATCGTACGCCACACCCTGGGTATTGACGTACAGCGCATACAAGGACGTGCTGGCCGCCATGAACAGGCGGTTGCGGTGAACACCACCAAAACACAGGTTGGCACAACGCTCGGGCAGGTCGATACGGCCGATCAACTTGCCGGAGGGACTGAACACATGGACGCCGTCAAGGCCGTCACTGCCCATGCCCCAGCCGCACCACAGGTTTCCATCAATGTCGAGCCGAAAACCGTCGGGCGTTCCGGGACCGGCGTCGATGGCGAGTCGCGGGTTGGCCAGTTTGCGCCCACCACCGACCACATCCAGCGCCAGGATCTTGCGCGGGCTCGAGCGTGACTCGACCACGTACAGAATCGACTCGTCGGGCGAGAACGCCAATCCATTGGGCTGGTTGATGCCTTCGGCCGCCACCGAAAGCGTTCCTTCGGCATCGATGCGGTAGACATTGGGCGGCAACTCGGGCTGAGCCTTCTCGCCTTCGTAGAAGCCCAAAATACCGAAGACCGGGTCGGTGAACCAGATGGATCCGTCCGATTTCACGACCACGTCATTGGGCGAGTTCAATCGCTTGCCCTCGAAACTATCGGCCAGCACCGTGATGCGGCCGTCGTATTCGGTGCGCGTGACGCGCCGGGTCAGGTGTTCGCAGGTGACAACGCGGCCCTGCCGGTCGCGGGTATTTCCGTTCGCATTGTTGGAGGGTTTGCGAAACGCGCTGGTCTGGCCGGTGACCTCGTCCCAGCGGTACATGGTGTTGCCGGGCACGTCGCTCCACAGCAGGCCACGCGAGTCTCCCAGCCAGACCGGCCCTTCCGACCAGCGCATGCCGGTGGCCAGACGTTCAACCTTGGCCATCGGCAGGCGCAATCGTTCGAACGCGGGGTCGACGACGACAACGGCCGGATCCGGGTAACGCGCGGCGCTCTGCCATTCAGACATCGGATACTCCTTGCAAACGGGGATGGACGGGGATGGAGGATGTGACGCCAGGCGATCGGCCTCGACAATGCGCCCCTTGCCGAGTCAGTTCGTGTCGTTTTCGTCGTTGCTGTCGGTCACCTCGTCAGCCTTGACAATCATCACCGGCATCGAGGCCGCGTGCAGTACTTCGCTCGACACCGACCCCAGCAAGGCACTGCGCAGCGCACCGTTGCCGCGCGCCCCCATGACGATCAACTCACAGCGATAACGCTCGGCAATGTCGACAATCGTGTGCGCCGGATCACCTCCGGCCACTTCGCGCTCGTACTCGACGCCAGCTTCCTTTAGCAGGCCCTCGGCCGGCGCCAGGATATCGATGCCCGCTTCCTGGCTGACGCGTTCGAGCACTTCGGGGTCGGGCGCCGTCATCATCTCGTACAGATTCGCGGGCTCTTGCACGTTGGCCAGCACCAGTTCTGTGGATAGGCCCTGTTGTCGCATCGCCAGGGCCGTGCGTACCGCCTTCAGCGACAGCTCGGATCCATCCACCGGCAGCAATATCTTCATTGTTTTCTCCGTTCGATTCATAACATTTTTGCAAAACAGCATACCGCGTCGTTTGCTCCGGGTCCATCCACTCAAACTGCAAACGGCAGTTGGTCATGCGCATCTCCAGCGGGAAACAAGCGCTCACCCGCCGTTTGCAGATTCAATCAAGCCCGCAGCAGTCGCCCAGTACAAGGACCGATTGTCGTGCACGGGATAATCCGGGCATGACCCAATTGATCCTGATTCCAGGCCTGGCCAGCGACCATGTCATGTGGCAGGCGCAGCTCGCAGCCCTGCCTGGGCGATATCGCGCGCATGTGAGCGACGTGGCGTCGCGCCGCGACTCGATCGAGGCCATGGCGGCCACACTGCTCACGGAACATCCGGGCGAACTGATCCTGTGCGGCGCGTCGATGGGCGGCATCATCGCGATGCAGGCCGCACACCAGGGTGGCGAGCGGATCCGTGGCCTGGCCTTGCTCGGAACCAATGCGCGGCCGGAAACCGACGATGTGCGTGCCATGCGTGAATTGGCCATCACCTTGTTCGCCAACGGCCGGGCCGCCGAAGTCTTGCGCGCCAATGTGCCGCTGGCGTTTCATGCCAGCCGCAGCCGCGACACGACCCTGGTGCAGCGCTACATCGATTTCGTGCTCAAGGCCGGCGCCGAACAATTGATCCGTCAAAACCGTGCCATCATGGCGCGCCCCGACGCTCGCCCGACGCTGCCAGGCGTAGCCTGTCCGGCACTCGTGATGTGGGGCGATTCCGACCAGTTGACGCCGCCCGAGGCCAATCGGGAAATCGCCGCACTGCTGCCGAGGGCGCAAGCGGTGGAATTGGCGCAATGCGGCCACATGCTGACGATGGAACAACCCGAACAGGTGAATGCCCATCTGCTGCGCTGGCTCGAGGACCTGAACGGGCAAGAATGAGCAGCGCGGCTACGCGGCCTTTTCTTTCTTCATGGCATTGACCTTGTCGGTCAGGCGGCGCAATACCGAAGGTTCGACGAAGTTGTCGACTTCGCCGCCCAGCACAGCGATCTCGCGTACGAAAGTGCTGGAGATGAACTGGTACTTGTCGCTCGGCGTCAGGAACACGGTTTCGACGTCGGGCATCAGCGAGCGGTTCATGCCAGCGAGCTGGAACTCGTAATCGAAGTCGGTCACGGCCCGCAGGCCCCGCACCATGGCCTTGGCGCCACGCGAGACGACAAAGTCGCGCATCAGGCCATCGAAACTCTCAACGGTCACATGCGGATAGGGTCGCACCACTTCAAGCGCCATCTCGACGCGCTCGTCAAGCGAGAACATCGCCTTCTTGTGGTGCCCGGCCGCGACCGCCACGATGATGCGGCTGAACAACTGCGCGGCCCGCCGGACCACATCCTCGTGCCCCAGAGTCATGGGGTCGAATGTCCCCGGGTAAACGGCAATGATCTGGTTTCGCATGAATTGCTCCAGGTAACTGTCGTCAGAACGACGCATGCGCCGCATTATGCACGGGGCACCTGTTCAGACTTGCGCAGCAAATGCGCATGCACCGCGCCAGCCTTGAGATGGCGCACGACCGTCAACCCCCAGGAGCCTAGCATCGCGTCGCTCCACGCCGTCGGCGCTTCGAGGTAGACAAAGGCACCAGGGCGCACAGCGCCGGCAGCGGCCCGCAAGGACGGCTGGTAAAGATCGGCGTCGAACGGCGGATCGAGCAAGACCAGATCCATGCTGTCACCCGACAACCGGGCCAGCGCAGACACGCCATCGCCGCGCTGGATCTGCACCATGTCGGCCCCGAGCCGCTCTTTGACCGCCACCAGTTGCAACACCAGCGCACGATCCTGTTCGACCAGTGTGACGGCTGCGGCACCGCGCGACGCGGCCTCGAAACCGAGCGCGCCCGTACCGGCAAAGGCATCAAAACACGACCAGCCGGCAAGGTCCTGGCCCAGCCAGTTGAACACGGTCTCGCGCACCCGGTCCGGCGTCGGTCGCAGGCCGGCCTTGTTTGCCACCGGCAGGCGGCTGCGTTTCCAGCGTCCACCGACAATCCGTACCGTGTGGTCAGACGGCTCTGGCCGTTTCACTGCCTGTGCCCGGTTCGCCCCTGAAGCCGCCTGACGCTGACGCGCCGCATCCGTTTTTGCCATGGCGACGAGCTTAACCGCTACGCTTGCCACGCTACCATGCGTCGCACGCCGTCCAAGGGACAGAGAGCGGTCAAGGCGCCTTGTCGCGCCCGCCGACGACGACAGTCACCATGTCCCGTGGATGCAGTACCCGGGCGAACGCCTGCTTGACGTCATCCACCGTCAGGCGGTCCACGGCAGCGGTCCAGCTGTCAAGGTAATCCAGCGGCAGGTCATTCCACGCAATATTGGCCACGTTGTCGAGCAGTTTGCGATTGCTGTCCAACCGCAACGCGAAACCACCAATCAGGTTGGATTTGGCCGCCTGCAGTTCCTGCGCAGTCGGACCATCGGCCACAAACTGCGCGACCACTTCACGTGTCAGCGCCACGGCCTGCTGCGCCTGGTCCGGCCGGGTCTGCAAGCCGACGGTGAACGCACCGGCATGTAGTCCGGGTGCGAAATAGCTGTATACGCTGTAGCTCAGGCCGCGTTTTTCGCGCACCTGCGACATCAGACGGGAAACGAAACCACCGCCCCCCAGCACGTAATTGCCAACCGTCAGCGCCAGGAAATCGGGATCGTTGCGGCGGATGCCCGGTTGCCCGATCAGCACATGGGCCTGCGCCGACGCGAACGCGATCGCCTGCACGGACCCCGGCTGCGCCATGCCCGGTACCTCCGGCACCACCGGCAACGCGGGGCATGCGCCGCGCGCTGCACCCTGGTCCAGCCGCGCCAACAGGCCGGCCACCAGCGCATCTGCCTGGCTACGCGAAACATCGCCGACGATGGACACCTTGGCACGACAGGGCTGGATAGACCGCGCGTAGAGCGCCCGCATGTCGGTCACGTCGATCCGGCCCAGACTGGCCTCGGTCGTCTGGTAGCCATACGGATGCGTGCCATAAACTGCTGCTGCAAACGCCTTCGACGCCTGCGTCGCGGGCCGTGTATCTGCCTCCTTGATGGCGGCCGCCCACTGTTCGCGCTCGCGTTGCCAGACGTCGGGCACAAATGCTGGCAGCGCCAGCTGCCGCGCGGCCAGCGCCACCACCTTGGGCAGCAGATCGGGATAGGTCAGCGAGCGCAGCGAGAAACCCATGCGATCGGCGCCGGCACTGGCGCCGAACGAGGCACCGAGGTCGGCCCAGGCTTCACCCAGCGCGTTCTCGTCGAGCGCGGGGTCGCCGGAACCGGCGAGCAAACCGCGCGAAGCCATCGCAGCGGTGGCGCTGGCCAGACCGGCCTTGTCGGGCGGATCTCGGCGGCTGCCGGCATCGAAGTCGATCTGCACATCGACCATCGGCAGCACATGGCTTTGCACCAGGTAGATCTGCGTGCCATTGGGCTGGACCCAGTGCGCAATCGACACATCGGCATGGGCCACCGACACGCACAGCACGGCCAGCAACGCCAGGGCGCGGGAAAAATGCCTTGTCATCGTCGTAGCTTTCAGTGTCGCAAACCAGGGGCCGAGACGCGGGCCTTCTGCGCGGCCGGATCCACCGGCTGCGGAATCAGCGTGGCCACGGTCAGCTGATCATCACCGAAGTAACGTCCCGCCACCGCCTGCACCTGGGTGGCGCTGACCTGGCGCAACAGCGCCACCAGGCGCTGGCCAGCATCAAGCGGCATGCCCAGAGCCCAGTTCGAGCCCAGCGCGCGCGTCTGGCTGAACAGCGAATCGAGCCGGTAAACCTCGGAGGCCACCCACTGGGTCTTGACGCGCGCGAGTTCGGCCGCGGAGACACCGTCGCGGGCGACTCGCGCCAGCTGCGAACGCAAGGCCACTTCGACCTGCGCCGCGGACTTCCCCTGTGCAGGTACGCCATCGAGCGTGAAAAGCTGCGGGCCGCGGCCCCACAGGCCGCTTGCGGCGCCGGCGCTGTCGGCCACCCGATCGGCACCCTGGGTCAACGCCCGCTCGAGCCGGGCGCCGCGATAACCGTCGAGCACCGCCGCGAGCACCGTCAGCGCCAGTGCGTCGGCACCGTCGGCACTGAGCGCATCACCTTGCAGGTCGGCCGCATCCAGCGACGGCACCTTGAAGGCCAGCGCCACGTAGGCCTGCTGTGCCGGCACCTTGACATCGACCCGCCGTTCCCCGGCCTGGGTTGGCTCCAGCCGCGGCTTGCGCAGCGGCACAGCGGCCGCTGGAATCGCCCCATAGGTTTGCTGCGCCCACTGGCGCACCTGCGCCACGTCCACATCGCCAGCGACCACCACAGCCGCATTGGCCGGCACATACCAGCGCCGGTGGAAGTCACGCACATCGTCCGGCGTCATTGACTCCAGATCGTTCATCCAGCCTACGATCGGACGCCGGTACGGCGAGGCCATGAAGGCGACGGCGGACATCGCCTCGTACAGCCGGGCATGCGGACTGTCGTCGGTGCGCATCCGGCGCTCCTCCTTGACGACCTCGATCTCGCGGCGGAACTCGTCGTCGGCCCAGC
>JBDTMH010000238.1:0-6787 GCA_039934375.1 Burkholderiaceae bacterium
CTCAAGGACGTGGGTCTGGGTTACCTGACGCTGGGCCAGCCCTCGCCGACCCTCAGCGGCGGCGAGGCACAACGCATCAAGTTGGTCACCGAGTTGTCCAAGGTGCGCGACGACATCACCCGGCGTGGCCAGAAGGCGCCGCATACACTGTATGTGCTGGACGAGCCGACCGTGGGCCTGCACATGGCCGACGTCGAGAAACTGGTCCGGGTCCTGCACCGGCTGGTCGATGGCGGGCACAGCGTGGTGGTCATCGAACACGACCTGGACGTGATCGCCGAAGCTGACTGGGTGATTGACCTGGGGCCGGAGGGGGGCGACGCGGGTGGCACGGTGGTGGCGGCCGACACGCCGGAGGCAGTCGTTGTGCAGCAAACCCATACCGGCAAAGCTCTGGCGGCGGTTCTGGCACGCTGAGCATCCGGAGCGCCCATGATTACCTTTTACAACCACTCCCATACGCTGCACCAGGGCAAGATGGAAATGTTCCGCGGCCAGATGGTGCCGTGTTTTGAAGTGCCGGCACGGGCCGATCATGTGTTGTCGGAAATCGTTACGCGCAAGCTCGGCACGATATCGGCCCCGACAAGGTTTGATCCGGCGTTGCTGGCCGGCATCCACGACGCAGCGTACTTGCAGTTCCTGGAGCATGCCTGGGACGACTGGGTGGCCATGGACCCGGCGAACAAGGACCACGATGCGCTGCCATCGGTATGGCCCAACCATGGCCTGCGCAGCGATGTGCTGCCGGAGAATTTTGCGGCCCGCATGGGGCGATACGCGTTCGATACCGGGTCACCATTGACGTCCGGTACCTGGGTGGCGGCGCTGGATGGGGCGTTTTGTGCTGTCAGCGCAGCGCATAACGTGTTCGACGGCGCGCGCGCGGCGTTTTCGCTCAGTCGACCGCCGGGTCACCATGCCGGTAGCGACTTCTTTGGCGGTTACTGTTTTCTGAACAATGCGGCGCTGGCGGCGCAAGCTTTGCGCGACCGCGGTATGGAGCGTGTCGCCATTCTGGACATAGATTACCACCATGGAAACGGCACGCAGCAGATTTTTTATCAGCGGCCGGATGTATTTTTTGCCAGCATCCATGGCGACCCACGCACCGAATACCCGTTCTTCCTCGGCCACGCGGATGAGACCGGTGCAGGTGCCGGAACCGGCTTCAATGTCAATCTACCGCTACCGCGCGGGACCGGGTTCAAGGTCTGGCGCGTGGCGCTCAAACATGCGTTGCATCGGGTCATGGAGTTCCGACCCGAGGCGCTGGTGGTGTCACTCGGCCTGGATACGTTTGAGGGTGATCCGATTTCGGGATTCAAGCTGCGCAGTGCCGACTACTTTGCGGTCGGCGAGGATCTGGCCAGCGCCGATCTGCCAACCGTGTTCATCTTCGAAGGCGGATATGCCGTTGCGCAACTGGGCGTGAACGCTGTGAATGTGCTTGAGGGCTTCGAGCGCAAGGCCGGGTGAATAGCTGCCGGCCGCCGTGCACCGAAACGCCTGTGCAATTGACTCACCGCGAAGGCGTTTTGAGCGCGTTTCGGGTTCGCAGCAGCGCGTAGCAGCCCACGGCGGCGACCGCCGCCAATACCGCTGGGAAGCCGAACGTCGGCGACCGTTGCAGCAGAACACCGGACGAGGCAGACGCCAGCATGCTGCCAAACGTGTAGGTGAGCACCAACACGGCCGTGCTGTTGACGAGCGTGACGCCGGACTCCCGTGCGCCGATGTCGATCATGGCCAGGGTGTACAGACTACCGCCGGCGCCGCCCCACAGAAACACGATCGGCCAGGCGAGCCAGCCGATATGCGCCACCAGCGGCACGACGATGGTGGCCGCCAGCGTCATCAGCGCCAGCACCGCCATCAGCGTGCGCCGGCCGGCAGCCTGGTCGGCAAATCGGTCCGCGACCAACCCGACCGGCAGCATGGTGATGGCGCTGCCCAGGCCACTGGCAGCGACCAGCAGGGCGGATGCCGCGGCGCCAAGGCCCAGCGCCAGACCGTACAACGGCAGGATGGACGTGACGCCACTTTCGAAGAAACCTCCGATGAATCCGGCCAGCATGATGATCGGGTGTTGTACCAAAGCGTGCCAGACACCTCGGATGCCGACCGTAGATGTCTGGGCGTCGGCTGCCGGCGGCATGGGCGGTACCAGCATGGTCCAGCACAGGCCGGCAAACAGGAAGCCGATGGCGGTCCACAAAGCCGTGGCACTGGTCGGACCAACCCATACCAGTATGGTCGGGCCGATGACGAAAGTGGTGCCGACCATGGTCTCGAAGAAGCCGATATATCGTCCGCGCTGGCCAGTCGGCGCAAATTCGGCCACCACCGCTTCGGCGAGCACCCAGCGCAGCCCCGATGCAGCGCCGGCCAGAAGTTCCAGCAGGAACCACAGCGTCAGGTTGTCTGTAAACGCGAACCCCAGTGAGGTAATCGCCGGCACGCTGGCCGCCAGCCACAATGCCTTGCGTCGACCGAGTTGTTGCGCTACCCAAGAGCTGAAGGGAGTGAACAGGAAGATGCCGGCCCAGCCACATGCCGCAAACAGGCCAGCAAGCGCGCTGGACACGTCGACCGACTTGAGCCGCAGCAGCAGCAACGGCAGCAGCATGAAAGCGCCGATCAGCGCCAGGAATGTGGAGCCAAAAATCGCGGTCAACCCGAGTCGTGCGTGTGGATGTGGCTGGCTATTTACCGTCAATGGCAGACCGCATCAAAGGTTCGACATGCCCGTTACGCGCGCATCGAGCAACGCGGCAACGACTTCGGAAAAACCGGCTCCGCGCTCCGAACGGCTGACAAAACGCGGCAAATGGCTGAGTTCGGGCAGGAATCGGCGTACGTTGGCCACGCCAATGCTGTTCGCAAATGCGTCGAACATCAACTGGTCATTGGTGGAGTCGCCGACAAAAGCCCAGTTTTGACGTTCGGTGTCGAGCATGCGACCAAACAGTTCTCGCACGATCCAGCGCGCACCTTCGAGTTTGTTGTGGGCGCCGTACCAGCCATTGACGTGGATGCTGCTGACCGTGGCCGACATGCCTTCGGATCGCATGATCGCGACGACCTGGGCGATTTGGCTTTTGGTGAGATGGCTGAACTCGCTGTGGTCAATGGCAATGTCAGTCTCGCGGCCGTGCGAGTCCTGCGCCATTGAACTGCCGGGAACTTCGCGCAGAATACGGGCAACAACCTGCTGCATGCGGCTGAAGTTGCCTCGCCGGGTTGCCTCTTCCTGCTGGTACAGCTGCTGCACGCCGATGGGGACCTGACCATGAGGCGAATGCGCCATCTGGCGCACCAGCGCGACAGCGCCGTTTTCTGCCACGATGGCGTCGACCGGCCAGCTGCGCGCAAATGGAAGGCTCCAACCGACGGGGCGGCCGGTGATGGCGACCACGTGCAGGCCGGCCTCCTTGAGCTTGGACAGTGCAACCAAGGCGTCGTCGGTAATGGCGCCTTCTGTCGTCAACGTGTCGTCAATATCGGTGAATACACCCAATATTTGCTTGCGATCCTGTTCGGGCCACGCCACGAGCGGCAACATGTCGGGCACCGACCTCAGCCCGCGGACTGCAGCGCGAGGCCCGCATGTTCGCGCAAAGGGTGGAAGTGGATTTTTGGGAATCGCTCCTGCGCCAACCGCACGTCATAGGGAGATGTGGTCAGGTAAGCCAGCGTGTTGGCAGCGTCGAGTGCCATGCGCATCGGATAGGCATCGCTGAAGCTGCGCAATTCTTGTAGGGTGTCGGCCGTGATCCAGCGTGCCCCTACATACTGACAGGATTCGAGCCGGATATCGGCATCGTATTCGCCCTTGAGCCGGTGTTGCACCACCTCGAACTGCAGTTGGCCTACGGCACCCAGCAACATCGGGCCACCGACATTGGGGCGGAATACCTGGATTGCACCTTCTTCGCCCAATTGCGCCAAGCCTTGCTGCAATTGCTTGGTACGGAGTGGATTTTTCAGGATCACAGTCTGAAACAATTCGGGTGCGAAGAATGGCAGCCCGGTGAACTGCAATGCCACCGAGCCATCGGTGATGGTGTCCCCGAGCTGCACGCCACCGTGCGTGGTGAAGCCGACGATGTCACCGGCGTAGGCTTCTTCGACAGCTTCGCGACGCTGGCTCATGAAGGTCACGACGCTGGTCGGGCGCAGTTCCTTGCCGGTGCGCTGCACTTTGAGTTTCAAGCCTGGGCTGTACTTGCCGGAGCAGATGCGGACGAACGCGATCCGGTCGCGGTGCGACGGGTCCATGTTCGCCTGGACCTTGAACACAACACCCGAAAATGCCTCGTCTTCGGGCAGCACGCATTTGACGATCGGTTCGGTGCCGGGCGGTGCCTTGGGCGGAATCAGCGAACTGGTGCGGGGCTGCGGTGATGGCGCAAGATCGACCAAGGCGTCGAGTACTTCCATGACGCCGAAATTGTTGACGCCGGAGCCGAAGAACACCGGTGTCTGCTTGCCGGCGAGAAATTCCTCCCGGTCGAACGTCGGGGACGCACCGCTGACCAGTTCCATATTGGCTTCGGCCTGCTCGAAATCTTGGCCGAAGCGCTTGTGCAGCACGTCCACTTGCGTCAATGGGACAGTGTCGAAGTCCTGCGGGCGCCGATCCTGGCCGGACTGGAACACCGTCATCGCCTGGGTCCGAAGGTTGACAATGCCACCGAAATGTTTGCCCTGGCCGACTGGCCAGGTCAGCGGCACGCAGGACATGCCAAGCTCGCGTTCGATCTCGTCCAGCAGTTCCAGTGGTTCGCGCACCTCCCGGTCCATTTTGTTGACAAAGGTGATGATGGGCGTGTTGCGCTGGCGGCAGACCTCGATCAGGCGCCGGGTCTGGGCCTCGACGCCGTTGGCGGCGTCGATGACCATCAGTGCGGCATCGACCGCGGTCAGCACCCGGTAGGTGTCTTCGGAGAAGTCCTTGTGTCCCGGGGTGTCGAGCAGGTTGATGACGTGGTCGCGGTAGACCATCTGCATCACCGAGCTGGCGACCGAGATGCCACGCTGCTTCTCGATTTCCATCCAGTCACTGGTGGCATGGCGCGTGGCCTTGCGCGCCTTCACCGACCCAGCAATCTGGATCGCGCCGGAGAACAGCAGCAGCTTCTCGGTCAGCGTGGTCTTGCCCGCGTCGGGGTGGGAAATAATGGCAAAGGTGCGCCGGCGCCGGGTTTCGGCTTGATAGGACATTGCGTATTCGTGTGTGGTTGGGCGCCGGCGCAGCCGCCCTTAACAGCGGGTCTTCGCGCACCTGGGCAGGTGTACCGGGCCTGGAAAAGGTTAGAATTATCGCCTTCCGAGGAGCGTTGCAGTTCACACCATCGTGAACGAGGCTCGGACAGCATGGGTTGTGGCCGCAAGGCCGGTCCATCAGCACCAACGGCGCTCACCCACCTGTCTGTGGAGTGAGCCTTTTCCCCCAAGGACTTGCACGCGTCGGGTGGTTGTATGAAACAACCATTGGAGTGACACATGAGCGCCGTATTGACCCCGATCCAGAACCAGGACCACGACATTGCCGATCTGAGCCTTGCAGCCTGGGGCCGCAAGGAGCTGAACATTGCCCAGACCGAGATGCCGGGCCTGATGGCCATCCGCGAGGAATACGCCAAGTCGCAGCCGCTCAAGGGCGCGCGAATCGCGGGTTCGCTGCACATGACGATCCAGACTGGGGTGTTGGTCGAGACGCTGCAGGCGCTGGGCGCGCAGGTGCGCTGGGCCTCGTGCAACATCTTCTCGACCCAGGATCATGCCGCCGCTGCGCTGGTCGCGGCCGGTACTCCGGTGTTTGCCTACAAGGGTGAGTCGCTGGCCGACTATTGGGACTACACCCATCGCATTTTCGAGTTTGGCGCCAAGGGATCGAAGGCCGAAGGCCCGAACATGATCCTCGACGACGGTGGTGACGCCACATTGCTGATGCACCTGGGTGCGCAGGCGGAGAAGGACATCAAGGTGCTGGCCAAGCCAGGCAGCGAAGAGGAGATCTGCCTGTTTACCGCCATCAAGGCCAAGCTCAAGCAGGATCCGACCTGGTACAGCCGGCGTCTGAAACACATCATTGGCGTCACCGAAGAGACCACGACCGGTGTGCTGCGGCTCAACGAAATGTCGGCCAAGGGCACGTTGTCGCTGCGTGCGATCAACGTCAATGATTCGGTCACCAAGTCCAAGTTCGACAACCTGTATGGGTGCCGTGAGTCCCTGGTCGACGCCATCAAGCGCGCTACTGACGTGATGATTGCCGGCAAGGTGGCACTGGTGGCCGGTTATGGCGACGTGGGCAAAGGATGCGCCCAGGCGCTGCGCGCGCTGAGCGCCCAGGTCTGGGTGACCGAGATCGATCCGATCAATGCCTTGCAGGCGGCGATGGAGGGTTTCAAGGTCGTCACCATGGAATATGCGGCTGACAAGGCGGACATCTTCGTGTCTGCCACTGGCAACAAGAACGTGGTCACCTACAAACACATGGCGGCCATGAAGGACCAGGCCATCGTCTGCAACATTGGCCACTTCGACAACGAGATCGACGTGGCGTCGCTATCCAAGTGCGAGTGGGACGAAATCAAACCCCAGGTCGACCATGTGATTTTCCCGGCCAAGGGCAAGATGCCGTCCAAGCGCATCATTCTGCTGGCCAAGGGCCGGCTGGTGAACCTGGGATGCGGCACCGGACATCCGAGTTTCGTGATGTCGTCGAGCTTTGCCAACCAGACCATCGCCCAGATCGAACTGTTCACCAAGCCCAAGG
>JBDTMH010000239.1:0-6758 GCA_039934375.1 Burkholderiaceae bacterium
GCGAAGGATCGTCTGATTTACCGCCGGGCCGCTCCCAAGGCGAATTCCGTAGCGCGCAGCGGGGAGACTAGCTGATGGGCTTCGATCTCGCATGGCCCTGGATGCTGGCCGCACTTCCACTGCCGCTGCTCGCGCTGCTGTTGCCCGCCGCCGCGCTGTCGCAGGCCAACGCTCTGCGTTTCCCGTTTCTCGGTGCGCTGCCGACTCAGCCGCACAGCAGCCGCGCGCCGCGCGCGCGGCTGCGCCTGGCATTGGCCGTGCTGGCGTGGCTGCTGCTGGTGTTGGCCGCTGCGCGTCCGCAGAGCGTCGGAGAACCCGTGTCCATGCCCGTGACCGGGCGCAGCATCATGCTGGCGGTCGACCTGTCGGGCTCGATGCAAACTCCGGACATGCGCAGCGGTGGCGACGCGGTCAGCCGAATCGCCGCGGTCAAGGCGGTCGCCGGTGACTTCATCCAGCGCCGTGTGGGCGACCGGCTCGGTCTGATCCTGTTCGGCGACCAGGCCTATGTACAAACGCCACTGACGCTGGACCGTCAAACCGTGCATACCTTGCTCGACGAGGCACAGATCGGACTGGCTGGCCAACAGACGGCGATCGGCGACGCCATCGGCTTGGCCATCAAGCGCCTGCGCGGAGAGCCGGCACAGAACCGGGTGTTGATCCTGCTCACCGATGGAGCGAGCAACGCAGGCAACGTCGATCCGCTCAAGGCGGCTGATCTGGCCGCGCGCGACGGCGTGCGAATCTACGCGATCGGCGTGGGCGCCGACGCCACCATGGTCCAGGGACCGTTCGGCATACCACAAGTGGTGACCGGAGATCTCGACGAGGCCACGCTCAAAGCGATCTCCGCGAAAACTGGCGGCCGCTATTTCCGCGCATCGGACGTCGCGTCTCTGGCGCAGATCTATGGCTTGCTCGACAAGATCGAACCGGTGTCCAAGGATCAGCAGACCTGGCGCCCGGTCACCGAACTGTATGGCTGGCCAATGGCCGCTGCACTGCTGCTGAGCGTGATGCTTGCGCTGGGCACCAGCGGCGCATGGCGTGTGGCACGCCGCGCACGTGTGGCAGGAGAACGGCATGCCTGAGCAATTCCATTTCATCCATCCAACCTGGCTACTCGCGCTGATTCCGCTGCTGTTGCTGGCGTGGAGGGTGCTGCAGCAAGGCGGCGCCGACAACCCCTGGCGGCGCGTCGTCGACGCGCAACTATTGCCGTTGCTGACGGTCGGTCGGGCGCAGGGACACGGACGCATCATTGCGCTTCTCGTTGCCACGGGCTGGATCGTTGCAGTGCTGGCGCTGGCCGATCCGACCTGGGACCGACGTCCGCAGCCGGTTTACCAGACGGCCTCCGCACGAGTCGTCGTGCTGGACCTGTCGCGCACGATGGAGGCGACCGATCTCAAGCCGTCGCGACTGGTCCGGGCCCGCTTCAAGGTCGAGGATGTACTGGCGCAGAACGCGGAGGGACAGACTGCGCTGGTGGCATATGCCGGCGATGCGTTCACAGTGGCGCCATTGACGCGCGACGTCCAGACGATCCGGGAACTGCTCAAGGTATTGCAGCCCGACCTGATGCCGGTGCAGGGCAGCCGTGCCGACCTTGGACTGCGCAAGGCCGGCGAACTGCTGCAGCAAGCAGGCGTGCGCAACGGCCAGATCCTGTTGATCGCCGACGGGATCGACGCCGACCAGATCGCGGCGACAAGGGAGGCGGCAGCCCGGCTGGCAGGGGACGGTCATCGGGTTTCCGTGCTGGGAGTGGGAACGGCGCAGGGCGCACCGGTATTGAACGCCGATGGCCAGGCGCTGCGCGATGCCAGCGGCAAGGTAGAAAGCTTTCGGCTCGACAGCGACGCGCTGCAATCGGTGGCGCGCGCCGGCGGTGGTCAATACCAGGCGGTCACCGACAGTGGCCAGGCACTGCGCAGTCTGCTCGACACATCTACGGCGACCGCTGCATCGGGCGCCAGCCAGACCGATGCCGCCACCAAGGGTTGGCAGGAACGGGGTCCCTGGCTCGCCGTGCTGTTGCTGCCGCTGGCAGCGCTGGCGTTCCGGCGCAACTGGCTGCTTTGCGTCATGCTGCTGGCGGGTGTGGTGGCGCAGCCGCGCCCGGCCATGGCGTCCACATGGGACGATCTTTGGCAACGCCAGGACCAGCAGGCCGCACAGGCGTTGGCGCGCAAGGACTACGCCGATGCGGCGGCGCTGGCGAACGATGGCGGGCGCCGCGGCAGCGCCGAATACAAGCAGGGCCATTACCAGGCCGCACTGGACAACTTTCGCCAGGGCCAGGGTCCCGATTCGAACTACAACCGGGGCAATGCGCTGGCCAAGCTGGGCCACTATCCGGACGCCATCGCCGCTTACGAGCGGGTGCTCAAGGAGCGTCCCCGTGACGCGGACGCGCTGGCCAACAAGGCCGCCGTGGAGGCGCTTCTGAAGCAACAACAAAAGCAACAACAGCAGCAGCAAAGTAACAAGGAGCAGGGTCAACAAGCGGCCGACGCGGGCAACGACAGCTTGAAGGACAGGCAACAGCCAGACCCGGGCAAGGACCAAAACCAGGACAAAGACCAAGGCAAGAACCAAGGCAAAGACCAAGGCAAGGATCAGGACAAAGGAGGGCAGGGTTCGTCCAGCGGCTCGCCACAGAAGACTGCACAAGGCGACAAGGACTCCGGGACCGGCAAGACTGGCGCCCAAGGTCAGACGTCCGCATCGGCGCAAAAGCCGGGCACCCGGGCCGCCGGCGAGACTGCAACCGTCGAACCGGGCGAGGCCGCGGCGAAACAAGCCGCGAAAGCCGGAACACCTGCCGATTCACCCGCGTCGCAGAATCAGTTTGCAGACGCTGCCAGGAAACTCGCGTCGGGAGAAAAGCCGGCGAAGGACGGCACCGCTGCCGCGCCGCCAACTGGCAACGCCGGGTCGACACAAGCCACGCCGGGTTCCGGCAAGCCTGCGACGCCGGCCGGCACGGCAACCGCGTCACAGCCGATGGGCAGCGAAGAGCAACTGGCCGCGGATCAGTGGCTGCGCCGTATTCCCGACGACCCCGGTGGCTTGTTGCGTCGCAAGTTCCTCTATCAGTACCGGCAACGGGGCCAGCAGGCCGGCCCCAATGGCGGCTGAGCTCGCCATGTGCCCAAGGAGACTCGCATGCTGATTTCGAAACAACGCCCATGGCATCACCATCGGCTGGCCACCGGCGTTCTCGCCAAGGCCATGCTGGCATTGCTGGTGCTGAGCCACAACGCTGACAGTGGGGCTGCTGTCCAGGCATACCTGCAGCGCGACACGATCGCCAACGGTGAGTCGGTGACGCTGCACATCGAAAGCGATCAGGCACATTCGGGCCTGCAACCGGACCTGGCGCCACTGAACAAGGACTTCGACGTACTCGGCACCAGCACCAGCAGCCAGACCCAGATCGTCAATGGCAAACGCTCCGAAAAGACCAGCTGGCTGGTGCAATTGCAACCACGCCATGGCGGCACACTCGAGATTCCGCCGATCAGTGTCGGCAACGAACAGACTGGCGCGGTGGCGGTGACGGTACACGAGCCTTCGGCGCAGGCCAGGCAGGAAGTCGCCCAACATTTGTTTCTCGAAAGCGACAACGCTGCGGGCGGCAAATCGGTCTACGTACAACAACAGATTCCCTACACGGTTCGCCTGTATTTCGATGACACCATCCAGTCCGGCGAGCTGAGCCCGCCGACGTCAGCCGATGCGGTGATCGAGCAACTCGGCGAAGATACCCGTTACAAGTCCATGCGCAACGGGCACGCGTACAACGTGATCGAAAGGCGCTACGCCATCGCGCCCGAGAAGAGCGGCACACTGCATATCGCGCCGGCCGGTTTTCGCGGCACCGTGCTGGCCGCGGATGACCCGTCCGCCAGCGCAAGCGCCGGCAACAACCCGTTCGCCGAGATGCTGCGCAACACGCCCTTTGCCAACGACCCGGCGTTCATGCGCAGCTTCGGCGCCGGCTTGCCGTTCGGCAACGCGGGCCAGCCGGTGGCGGTTCGGGGCCAGGAATTGACGTTGCAGATACAGCCACGCCCGGCGCAGGCCAGAGGCAATTGGCTGCCGGCGCAGCAGATCACCTTGCATGACAGCTGGCAGGACCAGGCGCCGCAGTTCAGGGTTGGCGAACCGGTGACCCGGACCATCACCATCGAGGCCAAGGGTCTGGCCGCATCGCAGATCCCGACGCTGGCCTTGTCGCCACCCGTTGGTGCCCGCCTGTATCCGGAAGCGCCGCAGAACCAGAGCCGGACCGATGGCAAGACGATCTATGGCATCAGCAAGCAAGACGTGACCTACATCCCCGACGCGCAAGGCGCGCTGCAGGTCGCGCCGGTGGAACTGGCATGGTGGAACACCACGACCGATATGCAAAGCCAGGCCACGTTGCCCGCGCTGGCGTTCCAGGTCGCTCCAGGTGCCATGCCGGCGCCATCGAACGTGTCGCCGGTTGCGGGTAATCCGGCAACGCCGACGGCAACCGTGGCAGCGGGCACAACGCATTCCTGGCGGGAGCGCATCGTCGACACTGGGCACTGGACTGTGGCAGCGTCCGCGCTGCTGTCCGCGATCGTTGCCGGACTGCTGTGGCTGTGGCTGCGTGTGCGGCGTCTGGCGCCCAAGCCGCAGCACCCGGCAGGCGCGCCGGAACCCATGCGCAAACGCAGCGTCTTGCGAGGGCTGCGACAAGCCTGCACGAATCATCAGCCGCACGCCGCTGCACAGGCACTGCTGGCCCTGGCGCGCATCGAATGGCCCGCAAGCCCGCCGCGGAGCCTCGGCGCTCTGGCCAGCCGGCTCGAGGCGGGCGCAGCGCAAGTCCATGCGCTGGACCGCCATCTGTATGGTGCGGACGCCGCAGCGCCGTGGCATGGCGACGCACTCTGGCAGGCCCTGGGCCGCGGCCTGCAGCCCCGCAAGGAACCGGTACATAGTGCTGACGATGCGCTGCAGGCGTTGTATCGCCCGTGATAGCCAGTTGCTGTGACACAGCGATCAGTGAAACTCGCGGCTGCGCGTCGCCAGGGCACCCAGCAACGGCGTCAGGTCTTTCAGCCGTTTGGCGATCAGATGGCGCACTTCGCCGCCGGTCTCGGCGTCGCGTTGCCAGACACCGTAGACCGCCATCAGCCGTGAATACAGCAGTTCGCTGCGTTGCTGTTCGCGCAGGCTTTTCCAGACGATGACGTTGACGCTGCCGGTTTCGTCCTCCAGTGTGACGAACACCACACCCTTGGCAGTCTGCGGCTGCTGGCGCATGACGACCAAGCCGCAAGCGCGCACCAGACGACCATCGGGCAGATCGCGCAGCTGTGCGGCGGTCAGCAGCCTCATCGGTGCCAGCTGCTCGCGCAACAACGCCACCGGATGGCGGCGCAGCGACAGGCCGGTGGACGCATAGTCGAACACCACCTCCTCACCCTCTCCGGCGGCCGGCAGTTCCAGCCAGTCTTCCTCCACCGGAACCGCCTTGAGCAAGGGTGGCGCCGGCTTGAGCGCTGACGCATCCCAGACCTGCTGGCGCCGATGACCCGACAAGGCGCGCAGCGCATCGGCACTGGCCAGCGCCTTGAGGTCGCCCTGGTCGAGGCCGGCGCGCAGCGCGAGGTCTTCGGTCGTCCTGAACGGCCCGTCGATCCGGGCCGCGACGATACGCTGCGCGGCCGCTTCGCCCAGGCCCGAGACCATGCGCAGGCCCAGGCGGACAGCCGCCTGCAAATAGGGGTCAGATTCCGATTTCGATTCGCTCCGCGCGCTTCGGAAAAGCCGCTGTCCTGAATCGGGATCCGACCCCACTGCCTGCGAATGCGGTTCGGCCGCGCCCCCCACCTCGCCCTCCATCTCCAGTTCCACTCCCTGCTGCCACACAGACTCCGGCGACCATGCGTGCTTGTGCTCGCGCACGCCCGCGGCGCCGGGCACAGCAACGGCTTCCAGCGTGTTGTCCCAGTCGCTGCACATCACATCGACCGCATGTACGACAACACCATGACGCTGGGCGTCCTGCACTAGCTGGGACGGGCCGTAGAAACCCAGGGGTTGCGAGTTGAGCATCGCGGCCAGAAAACAGGCTGGCTCATGGTGCTTGAGCCAGCAGCTCACGTAGACCAGCAATGCAAAACTGGCGGCGTGGCTTTCGGGAAATCCGTATTCGCCAAAACCTTCGATCTGCTTGAAGATGTTCTGCGCGAAATCCTCGCTGTAGCCGCGCTGCACCATGCCGCTGATCATGCGGTCGCGAAACCTGTGCACACCACCTTTGCGTTTCCAGGCCGCCATGGAGCGACGCAGATCATCTGACTCGCCGGCGCTGAAACCGGCGGCGAGCATGGCGATCTGCATCACCTGTTCCTGGAAGATCGGCACACCCAGGGTGCGTTCGAGCGCAGCACGTAATCCTTCGCCCGGATAGTCGACCGGCTCCAGGCCCTGGCGGCGTTTCAAGTAGGGATGCACCATGCCGCCCTGGATCGGCCCCGGACGCACGATGGCGACCTCGATCACCAGATCGTAGAAGCAGCGCGGGCGCAGCCGCGGCAACATGCTCATCTGGGCCCGGCTCTCGATCTGGAACACGCCCACCGTGTCGGCGGCGCAGATCATGTCGTAGGTGGCCACATCTTCGGCCGGGATGTCCTGCATCTGGAAGGTATAACCGCGCTGCGCACTGATCAGATCCAGACAACGCCGGATCGCGCTGAGCATGCCCA
>JBDTMH010000240.1:0-6745 GCA_039934375.1 Burkholderiaceae bacterium
CGACCCACAGCCGAAGTTCGCAGTCCTCGATTGCTGGCCGCAAAGCAGACGGTCATCTGGCTTGAGGTCACTGCTGCCGCGCAAAGGTTGACACGCTGGGGGCAGCGAACCCGCAAGCCTGCTGGGCCGACTTGATCTTAGTGCGAGCATGGGCGGAGCAAGGACGAGATTCGCCAGCATTCCTTACCACGTGCATCACGGGTGATCTGCTTCGCCAGCTGCGGGCAGCCTCATTGGGGTTCGCCGATCGCATCGGGCGTGGGCGGGCGCTTCATTGAAAGCCAAGACCCGCGCCTTTTACGCCCCAACATCACCACGGCCACCGCGACCCACAGCACAACGGTAAAGCCGGTTTGCCAGACGAGGCCTTGCTCCAACGATGTCGCCGGGTACAGCACGAACAGCCAGCCTGTGTAGCTGGCGTGCATCAGCACGGCCAACAGCAGACTCTGCGTGTTCGCATAGACCCAAGTCATCAACAGGCGATAGGCCGTCAAGGCCCCGACATAGAAAACCGCGAACTCCAGCAACCAAAGGGTACCCAGTGCAGAAGAGTTCTGGCGAAAGTCGACCAGCACATGCCAGAGCGCCCACAGGAGACCGAGCCACAAGCCAGCAACGAACAACCGCTGCCGATGCAACAACCGCGGTGCCGCAAAGCCTGTCCAGCCGACCTCCTCGAAGCTGCCGGCAACAAGGCCGATCGCGAACAGCGGCCACTGAAATCGCGGCGAGAACGCCGGATCCAAGAAGATGCTCAAGGGCCACAGCGTCGCGAGCAAGAGCAGGGGCATGGTCATCAACGCGACCAGGTACCAGCGAAGACCGGCTCGCCACTGTGCTGAGCGCGCCCGGAGCCGGTGCAACCCGGCCCGACCCTCGAGTAGCGCCGTCAACGCCAGCCCAGCCACGCTCGGACCCAGGAGCATGAGCACGAAGATGAGGCCGGTGTCTAGCGGCCTCAGGTCGAGCAGATTGAAGTCCGTAGCATTCAGGACGAACAGGATGCCGCCCCAGCTGATGCCGAATGCCAGGGCGAAGAAGCTGCACACGGGGTAGCGCCGCAGTAATGTCTCGAACCTCATGGCCTGACCGTCGGATCGAGTAGCATCACGATTTCAGCCATGACGTCGTCGTCATGCCCGACCCAAGTGTGACCGCCTTCATCGAAGCCGACGAACTTCGCCCCGGCGATCTGGCTCGCGGTGTACTGCGCGCTGGCATAGGTGCCGTAGCGATCGTCGCGTGCACTGACGATGAGGGTTGGCAGGTGGATGGAGCCCAGCGGCGCGGGCACCAGGTGCTTGCCGACCGCCGTATCGCTGCGCAGTCCCTCGGCACGGGCGGATACAGGGAGGATGTTGTCGAGCATCGCGTTCACCCGCGCCCGCTCCTGCGGGCTGGCCGTCGCGAGCAACTCCGGCGGCGTGGCCAGCACCACCCTGATTACCTGATCGCGCGAGACCTGCAACGCCGCCCAGAAGAGGAAGTCCGAACCGATCAGCCGCATCATCGTGGCCTCGACCCACGCGGGCATCGGGGGCGCGGAGTCGGCCTGCGACGGCGGCTTGTAGGCCAGCGGTACCAGCAGGATCAGCGCACTGACCCGATCGAGGTGGCGGATGGCCATCTGCAGCGCCGACGGCGCGCCGGCCGAGCCGCCCATCACGGCAGCACGCCGAATGCCCAGTGCGTCAAGCAGGCACACATGCGCATCGGCCTGTGCAGCTGCCGATGAGTCCGCGAGCATCGGCGTGCGCAGGTAGCCGAAGCGCGACATCGTGATCACGCGGATGCCGTGCTGCGCCAGCGCCCCCGCGAAGGCCATGCCCTGGTCGTGGCCACCGCCACTGCCGTGCACCACCAGCAGCGGCACACCGGTGCCTGCCTCCTGAACCTCAATGGGTCCGCAGCGCGTCTGCAGCAGCACGGCGCCTTTTGCCGCGCGTGCCCGGGCTTGTGCCATGTCGCTGTTGAATTGCCAGCCGACCAGGACCACCGCGCCTACCAGACCTAGGGCCAGCAGGGCAAGCACGGACCGTCGCATGCTCGGCTTCATGGCGATCCGATACGGTTGCCGCGCACGGGAAAGCGGCCGTTGAACAGGATTGGCAAGGGATCGCCGCCCAACGGCGCGCCAACAGGGCCGGGCCGCTGTGCGTGGACATGCAGATGCGGCTCACCGGTGTTGCCCGAGTTCCCGACCGAGCCCAGCCAGACGCCCGCGGCGACCGCGTCCCCCACGCGGACCCGCACGCTTCCCGGGCTCAAGTGGCCGAGCAACACGTCAGCCTGCTCGCATCGCAGCAAGACGTGGTTGCCCGCCATGTGCGCGCGATCCATCTGCGGAACCTGCATGTCGGGCAGTCCGTCCACTGCGAGCACGACCCGGCCGGCGCAAGGGGCCAGCACGAGTGCGCCATAGATGCGATAGGCACGCGGGTCTGCAGGCTGCAGACCCTTCGCGCGCAACCCGAGGCCATCGATTTGCACGAGGTCGATGCCGTAGGATTGCCCGCGCCAGTGGCGGAACCGAGACTCGCTGCCATCGAGCGTTTCGATATGGGCGTTTGTGCTGGAGTCACTGCCACCATTTACGACGAGGTAGTGCCCCGGCCCCAACGGGAATACCAGGTTCACCAGCGGCAGGGGCGCCGGGGTGCGGCTGTGCCATGCGGTGACGATGCCGTAGGCAGATGCCACACCCAGCGCGGTGAACAGGGCTGCAACGACCCACGCACCTAGGGTCCGAGGCCATGGCGACGCAAACGGGCGGCGCTGACGCAGCCCTAGCCAGGCAGCGGCCAGGAGACCCGCACCGAACCCCCACGGTGCCCACCAAGGCGGCACCAGCCAGATGCCAAGCCAGGCAGCGGCCCACAGACTGGCAGCGCTAGCGGCAAGTTGGATGCAGAAGCCTGAAGTGCTGCGTGGTGAAGCCAGCGCCATCCACAGAATGAGGGCCAAAGGCACTGCGGCCTGCACGAGAAACAAGGTGTTCATGGCTTCGCCTCAACGAAACCCTGAGCCGGGCCGACCGCGCCGCGCTTGACCATCAGCCCTAACGCCAGCAGCGCCAGCATGGCAACGACGAACGCGTAGGCCCGGAAGCTGACTTCGCTGGGCAATACCGGCACGACGGTCGGCCAGAAGTTGATCGTCGTGTGGAGCACCAGTGCCGCCACCACGCTGCCCGCGGTGCGATTGACCAGCCACGCGAACAAGACGGACATGGCCACGACGCTCAGCAAGAACAGGGCGAGCGGGATGTGGGCTTGCGAAGTGCCGTCGATGAAGAACAGCGGCAGGTGCCACACGCCCCACACCAACCCCAGACCCAAGCTGGCGGCGCGCCACCCGAATCGATCTTGCAGAACCGGCAATGCATAGCCGCGCCAGCCGAACTCTTCTCCCATGGGTCCGCCCAGCAGCAGGATCAGCGGCAGATTCGCGAGGGTCATCAGCAGGTGCCCGGATGCCGGCGAAGTTGCGATGGTGCCACCCCACGCGATGTGCATGCCCGACGCCATAGACATCACGGCCAGCGGCAAAAGCAGGGCGAAGGCCCACCAACCCCAGCCGATGCGCCACTGCAGGCAGTGCGCCAACCAGGCGCGCAAACCCACCCACTTGCGGGTGCTCGCCACCACCACGATCGCGGCAAGGCTTGGCCCGAAGCTGCCGGCAAACATCAGCAGCGCCGCGAGCCACGGGAGCTGCGGTTTGATGGCCGGCGACAAACCCCAGCAAGCCCAGGACCAGGCAAATGTCAGCGCAAAATAGCCTGCCAGGGGTGCCTGCCGTAGCCATTTCGTCAGAATCATGGCAAGAACGTGTAGCGCAGCTTCTGGACATGTCCAACGAAGTACGCCTTGCGGCCTTCAGGCCGAACCCAGTCCGCTTCACCGGCCATCGGAATCAGCATGCCGTCCTGCGTCCGGTAGTCGGACAAGCCGCAGTCCCAGGGCAGCATCAGCATGTTCCCGTCCTTGCCCACCCCGGCACCCCGCGCCTCTGCACGCACCGAGGCGATCAAGCCGGCATCGTTGAAGCGGAACAGCAAGGTCAAACTGATTGGGCCATCGACGATGGTGGCGTTGGCGGAAGCGTCGTCAACTGCTTCCCACCGCACGCCCTGGCTGGGCAGCAGCGCAGTGGGATACCACGGGCTTTCAGCAAAGTAGCGCATGAACTCGCCGCGCGCGATCTCGCCGTCGCCGTGTGAGTTGGCCACCGTAAAGAGCCCGAACAGCTTTGCATACAGACTGCCGTTGCCGGCGATGTAACTGTCTTCCACGTGCGCGGGCACGCCGGGAAACATGTCCACCTGGGCATCCCACAAGAAACCTGGTCTACGGGTGACAACTCGCTGACGCGACGTGAACGGCTTCCATTGCTCGGCGGTGGCCGACATGTTGATGGTGCCAGTCATCTCGATAGTAGCCCCGGCAATGATCGGCTGTCCGTCCGTCAGCACCGTGCGGAAGTAGCGTTGCACCGGCGCAGGGAGCCCTTCGAGTTCATGCGCGTCATAGCGCGTGTGTGACGGGAACCGACCCTGCGCCCCAACGTTGCCCGATTCGAGCAGGCTGGTGTGCGTGCGAACCAGCGCAGCCCATCGGGCAGTGCCGACTACGCGCAATCCTATGGCAACGACGACCAGCACCCCAAGGGCGATACCTAGCCACATCAGCACTGTCATTGCATTTCCTTTGGTTTGATGCCTGTCGCTCACATCAGAACGGCCTCGACCGGCCGCCGCAGTGAGCGTGGCAGCAATGGGCCGCGACCGAATCGCACGACGAGGTCCGGCCGTTGGCCGGTCAAGCCCAGTGCGGCGGCGAAGGGCGGACGAAGTGCCGCCACTTCAATCGGCTGGTTCAAGAAGGCATTGCGAATGCCCAGCGCAGTGGCCTGCAGTGCGAAGCGCTCGTAGCAGCGCCCCACGTCCACCCAGTGCATCTTGTCGGCAGTCTGCCCGACGAACACCGCGATACCGGCGGAGCTGCGCACCTGCCGCGCGTACTTGTCGTTCTCGCCTTTCGGCGTGAAGACCCAGCGAAACGCCAGATCACCGATCCATGACGGAATGTTGGGGTTGCCAGAGGACGCGCTGTACAGGCCATCGCGGGTGCGAACGGCATCGGCGCCATTGAAGCGGATCCAGTCCTTCAGCTCCTTGACGAAGGCTGCGTCGGCCATCTGCGCCGTGTTGCCTTGAACCACGTAGTCCAGCGTCTGCTCCATCGCCTGGCGCTCTGTCAACAACAGCAGGCGCACCTTATCCGAACTGCCGGCGCGTTGCAACAGCGTCAGTTCTTCGCCTGACAACGGCTTGCCGTCATAGTCACCGCGCGTGCATTGGCGAAGGGGGATTGCCGTAAACAGTGGTTTGGTCTGGGCTTGCGTGGGTTCGAGCGTCACACGCACCGCGTCGCTAGCTGGGTCGAACTGCGCCTCACCCTTGAGGCCGTGAGCAAGCGCGGCCTGGGTCAGGTTCTCGGTGGCGCAGCCCAGCGAGACGAAAACGTGATGGTCGTCCGGATCTACCGCAGGGCAACGACGCGTCAGGTCGGGCTGGATGGTGATGGACCGGCCGCTGCCGTCAAGTGCGAACTTCCAGCACTGCGTGTTGTGGCTGGACGGGGCCAGCGTGGCGTAGCGAACCAGCTCCCGACCGAGTGCAGCGCCACTGAGACCCGTTACGGGACCCGACTGCCAAGTGCGCGCGGCGACCGCTTCGTAGCCGTCCGCTGCATACTCTTGGGAACACCCCGAAAGCGCCAGCGGGCTGGCTACCAAGTACGACGTCGAAGCGGAGAACTGTCTGCGTGTGATCATGATTTCACTTTCCGTTGCGTCTGACCGGCGGTCGCCAGAAGACCTATTCCCACCAAGCCGGTAGGAATGAGGCCGAGGTCAGGCTGCACGCCGATGAGAAACGCAGCCTGGGCACCGACAAGGCACCACAGCAAAGGAACGATCAACGGGCTGCGCGGCGTTGGCGGCACTGCGAAGCACAGCATGCCGATGATGAAGATCGTCGTCGGGCAAGGCAGACCGAAAGTCGGTGTCGCCGGATACGGATGACCAGCGTAGGCCGACCAGACCGGGTAAACGACCAGGGCGAATAAGATGAGCGCAGCCCCTGTCACCGCCTTCGGGCCGGGGGCCCACTGGAAGGTGAGCCTGCGTCGAATCACGCCCTGCCAGATGAACGCGGCTGCGCCGACCATCGAGAGGGCGGCAAACGCATAGGCCGCAGGACTGATGCGTGCGAAGAAGGCGAGGTGGTAGGCCAAGGCGATCCAGGCCCAAAGCACCCCGAGGATGGCGGACACGGCAACACCAGACCAGGGCCGAGGCCTCAGCGCCGCTACCATTGCGGCCAGGGCCATGGCGACGAGTAACCACTGTGCCGGCCATATGGAAGTGTTGTAGTCACGAAAGACTCCGTAAAACTGTTCGATCGTGAACGGAAGCTTCATAGCCGTTCAGTCTAGGTGCCAAAGGCTGTGGCTGTCTGTGCGCTGCCGCACACGGCGCGACGGCCCTGGGACAAGCCAGTCGAACACCTTGCCAGAGCAACCGGCGCGAGGGCCGCCTGCAAGAGTCCGGCTCTCGACGCCACTGGTCACCAACGAGAGCAAGGCGATCGCTGAAAAGAACGCTGCCCAGACAGTGGCGATTGAAGTTCGTTGGGCTGCTTGAAAGCTGACGGCCGTGAACGGCAGGAACTGGCCGA
>JBDTMH010000241.1:0-6680 GCA_039934375.1 Burkholderiaceae bacterium
CACCTGGTCTTCGGCATGGTTGGCGATCCAGGCGATCTGGTCCGGGTGCAGGCGCGGATTGAGCGTATGCAGGACCCGGCCCGAGCCACTAACGCCAAAATACAGTTCCAGGTGCCGATAGCCGTTCCAGGCCAGCGTCGCCACACGATCGCTGAACGCGAGCTTCATCGGGTCCAGCGCGTTCGCGACCTGGCGCGCGCGGCCCGCAAGTTGCGCATAGGTACAGCGGTGGATGTCACCTTCGACGCGGCGCGAGACGATTTCCCCTTCGCCGTGGTGGCGCTCGGCGAAGTCGATCAAGGTCGAAATCAGCAACGGGTGATTCTGCATGAGGCCTAGCATGGGTCGATCTCCTGTAATTTGTACCTGGAGGCCCGGATGGGCCTGCATGGCTCTAGTATTACGCAACTGACAAGCCGCCCAAGGCATGGATTCCCCGTATGCCGATGTTTGCTTGACAAGTGCGGGACAATCGCACCATGGATATGCGCACCTCCCCGCCCGATGCCACTGCCCGATCGCCGGAACTCCGCTGGCGCAACAGCTTCGCCGCACTCGATCCGTCGTTCTATACGCGGCTGGACCCGACGCCATTGCCGCAGCCGTACTGGGTCGGCCGCAGTTCCGCGGTCGCGCGGTCGCTGGGGCTGTCCGACACATGGATGGCGTCGGATGCGGCGCTGGCGGTCTGGACCGGCAACACGCTGCTGCCCGGTGCACAACCTCTGGCCAGTGTCTACAGTGGCCACCAGTTCGGCCAATGGGCGGGGCAACTGGGTGACGGGCGCGCCCTGCTGCTCGGCGAAATCGACGTTCCTGGCGCTGAGACCCGCGAGTTGCAGCTCAAGGGCGCCGGACTGACGCCCTATTCGCGCATGGGCGACGGGCGTGCGGTATTGCGCAGTTCGATTCGCGAGTTCCTGTGTTCGCAGGCCATGCAGGGCCTGGGCATTGCGACCACTCTCGCGTTGTGTGTCACCGGTTCGGATGCCCCGGTGCGACGCGAAACCGTCGAGACCGCGTCGGTCGTCACCCGTGTGGCACCCAGTTTCCTGCGTTTCGGCCACTTCGAACATTTCAGTTACAGCGGTGATCATGATCGCTTGCGTGAGCTGGCCGACTACACCATTGACCGTTTCTATCCGCAGTGCCGGGAGGGGGCGCCGTCCGAGGGGCAGGTCTATGCGGCGTTGTTGCAGGCCGTCAGCGAACGCACCGCCGCATTGATCGCGTCATGGCAGGGCGTCGGCTTTTGCCACGGCGTCATGAACACCGACAACATGAGCATGCTCGGGCTGACGATCGACTACGGGCCGTTTCAGTTCCTCGACGCCTTCAATCCCGGCCATGTCTGCAACCATTCCGACACACAGGGTCGTTATGCTTATAACCGGCAACCCAACATCGCCTACTGGAACCTGTTTTGTCTCGGGCAGGCCCTGTTGCCGCTGATTGGCGAACAGGCTCTGGCCGTGCAGGCGTTGGAATCCTACAAGACCGTGTTTCCACAGGAGTTGCAGCTGCGCTTTCGCGCCAAGCTGGGGCTGACGGGCTCCGCGCCGGAGGATCTGCCGCTGATCGAGGAGATCCTGAAACTGCTGGCGTCCGATCAGGTCGACTTCACGATTTTCTGGCGCCGACTCAGCGAGGGCGTTGCCGAGACTGCCGCCGAGCCGGTGCGTGACCTGTTTCTGGATCGTGACGGCTTTGACCAGTGGCAGGCGCGCCATGAGAAGCGCCTGCAGCAACAGGACCGGGCAGCGACCGCCCAGACGATGTTGCACACCAATCCGCGTTTCGTATTGCGCAACCACCTGGGTGAACAGGCGATCCGCAGCGCGAAACTAAAGGACTTTTCCGAAGTTACACGGCTGTTGCAACTGCTGGAGAGTCCTTTCGATACGCATCCGGGCTTCGATGCCTATGCCGGTTTCCCGCCCGACTGGGCCGGCGGCATCGAAATCAGCTGTTCTTCCTGAGACTGGACCGAAAATACCGCATGACATACAAGATTGCGAAAGCCGATGCGTTGTGGAAGGCATTGCTCGATGGCAAAGGCGCGGAGCCGATGGCGTTCGACGTGACGCGCCATGAGGCAACCGAACCGGCGTTCACCGGGCGCCTCGCCGGGCACAAGCAATTGGGCTCCTATGGCTGCATCTGTTGCAGCAAGCCTCTTTTCGCGTCGGAAACCAAATATGATTCGGGCACCGGATGGCCGAGCTTCTACCAGCCGGTCGACGCGAACGCCGTCGGCACCAAGGTCGACGGCCTGTTGTGGATGAAACGGACCGAGGTGCACTGCAGTGACTGCGGCGCCCATCTGGGCCACGTATTCCCCGATGGCCCGCCGCCCACCGGACTGCGCTACTGCATGAACTCGGCCTCGCTGGAATTCAAATCCGCATGAAGATACTGATCGACTTTTTTCCCATCCTGCTGTTTTTCGGCGCCTACAAGTTCCAGGACATCTATGTCGCCACGGCCGTGCTGATGGCCGCCACAGTGGTACAGACGGCACTGATGTATGCGATCGATCGCAAAATCACGACGATGCAGAAGATCACGCTGGGCATGATTCTGCTGTTTGGTGCACTGACGCTTTACCTGCACGACGAGCGCTTCATCAAGTGGAAGCCGACCGTGCTGTATGGTGCCATCGCGTTGGCGCTGACGGTGACCGTTTGGGTCTTCAAGAAGAGCTTCCTCAAGCTCATGCTCAGCGCGCAACTCGAATTGCCCGACCGGATCTGGATGCACCTGAACGTGGCCTGGATCGTCTACTGCGTGTTCATGGCCGTGATCAACGGCTATGTCGCACTGTATTTCAGCACCGCGGCCTGGGTCGACTTCAAGCTCTGGGGCTACGTGTTCCCGCTGGCCTTCATCGTCGGCCAGGGCTTTTACATCACGCCACACCTCAACAGTGGCGAAACCGGCGAATCCGGTGCCGGCCGCTGAAATGCCCCCTCCGACCGCGTCGGCCATCAAGCAGCGCCTGCGCGAGCGACTCTCGCCCACTACGCTCGAAGTGGTTGACGAAAGCTACCAGCATGCCGGCCACGCTGGCGCGAATGACAGCGGCGTGGGCACTCATTTCCGGGTGCGCATTAAAGCGCCGCAATTTGCGCAAATGGCCCGCGTGCAGTGCCATCGGCTTGTGTATGATGCGCTGCAAGATTTTATTGACCAGGGCCTGCATGCCCTGGCGATAGAAGTGGTCCGCTGAGGGCCACAAACTCCCCCATCCGGGTCCGGATGGGGCGACACCTTACCCGAACCCCTTGAGAGTAACCATGAAGAGATCCCTGATTGCAGTATTGCTGGCCGTTGCGTTCACGACGCTGGCGCCTGTCGCCGCCCTGGCACAGAACATCGCCATCGTGAACGGCAAGGCCGTTCCAACGTCGCGCATCGACGCGCTGACGCAGCAACTCGAGAAAGCCGGACGCAAGGTCACGCCGGAAATGAAGAATCAGATGCGCGAAGAAGTCATCGCCCGCGAGGTGTTCATGCAAGAGGCGCAAAAACGCGGCCTGGACGCAACCGATGATTTCAAATTCCAGATGGAACTGGCACGCCAGTCGATCCTGATCCGTGAACTGTTCAACGAATACCAGACGAAGAACCCGGTCACCGACGCGGATGCCAAGGCCGAATACGACAAGTTCGTCGCCGCCAATAGCGGCAAGGAGTACAAGGCAAGCCACATCCTGGTCGAGACCGAAGCCGAAGCCAAGGCGATCATCGCCAGCCTGAAAAAAGGCGGCAAGTTCGAGGAGATTGCCAAGAAGTCGTCGAAGGACCCAGGATCCGGCGCCAACGGCGGGGACCTGGATTGGGCGGCATCAGGCAGCTACGTTCCGGAATTCTCCAAAGCCATGGTGGCACTGGAAAAGGGCAAGACAACCGAGACGCCGGTCAAGTCACAGTTCGGATACCACGTGATCCGGCTTGACGACGTGCGCGATGCGCAACTGCCCAAGTTCGAAGAGGTCAAGCCGCAGATCCTGCAGCAGTTGCAGCAGCAGAAGATGGCCGCGTTCCAGCAGGACCTGCGTTCCAAGGCCAAGGTCGAATAGGATTGCCGGCGAAGCCACAGCCTGGCCGATCGCGCTAGCCGCTGCAGCATTTCGCGGCCCATGAAAAACGCGGCTCTGGCCGCGTTTTTCATGGGCGCAGTTTCAGCAGCAGCCACAGGATGCCGATCATGACCGGCTGGTGCAGCATGTAGTACACAAGGCTGCGCCGCCCGAGCCAGGTCAAACCCGCCCAGGCACCGCTTGCCTGCCAGGCCGGTTGCGCTGCCGCGCTGCGCGACCCTGCCATGCCGGCCCAGACGCCCAGCCAAACCACCCCCATCCACGGCAGCAGCGGAACATAGTCCTCGGTCACCGGCTTGCGCGTGATGATGCCGATCCAGTTCAGCATCGGCGCATTGAAGGCGTCGCTCCAGGATGACCCCGCCAGCAGCAGCGGCGCCACCCATGCACCCAGCAGTGCCAGCAAGGCCGACACCCACAACCAGCGGCCGGCGCCAGCCGTCAGGCGCGCGATCACCAGCATCAGCGCCATGCCGTGCAACACGCCGAAATAGATGTAACTATCCGGGAACATCCACCACGACCCGACGCTCACCAGCAAGGCACATCCGGCAACGCGGGCCCAGCGCTTCCAGAAACGCAGCCAAGACTGGTGCTGCTGCACCGCCACCGACTGTCCGAGCCCGACGCACAACAGGAATAGACTCAGAATGGCCGTGCGCTGCAAGGTCCACAGCGGATCACGGTAAAAGTCGAAACGCGCCAGGCCGAAGTTGTTCAAATCGAAACAGAAGTGGTACAGCGTCATCCACACCAGAGCGAAGCCGCGCAGCGCATCGATGGCATCGTAGCGGGCGGGTGGTGCGGGCAGCTTCGGCATGGCCGGCAGTGTACGGCGCGCCGCCGCGGTCCCCGGACACGCGGCTCCCGGATCTCAGGCCGGCGGCAAGGGACTGCGCCGCGCCGTGAACCAGGCGCTGCCGACGCCACATGCGGCGATCAGCGCGATACCGGCCAGCGTCCAGCCATCGGGCAGATGCGAAAACACCAGCCAGCCGGCCAACACGGCAAAACCGAGCTGGCAATACAGGTAGGGCATCAGCGTCGAGGCTGGCGCATGCTGGTAGGCCTGCGCCAGCAGGAAGTGGCCAGTCGCCGCCAGCAGCCCCATCGTCACCATCATCAACCACAGCCATGGCGAATCCACCGTGCTCCAGATCAGCGGCAGCGCCAGCGACACCAGCAGGGCCCCGGTCCAGCCGCTGAAGAAATGTGTCGTGGCTGCGTTGTCGACCCGCGCCAGGCGACCGGTCAGCAACTGAAAGGCGGAATTGCCTGCCATCGTGCCCAGTGGAAACAGCACCGCCCAGCCGAAGTTCTCGCCGCCGGGCCGCACGATCACCAGCGTGCCGGCAAACCCTCCGATCACGAACAGCCATTGCAGCGGCACCACCCGTTCCTTGAAGATCAGCACCGACAACACCGTCACGGCAAGTGGCGTCACCATCACGATCGCCGTGAACTCGCCGACCGGGATGTAGCGCAGGCTCAGGTAAGCCAGCATCGTGGTCAGCACCAGCAATGCCCCACGCACCAGTTGCAGGCCCGGGCTGCGGCTGCGCCACAACAAAGCGCCATGGCGTGGCGCCAGTGCCAGCGTTGTAAATGTGGCCTGAATCAGATAACGAACCCACAAGGCCATCAGGATCGGCACGACCATCACCACGCCCTTGGTGATCGTGTCCAGAATCGCAAAACAGATGCCGGCCGCGACCACACAGCCAATGCCGGTCAGCGCCGTGCCCTTGCGGGCGTTCACGGCGTGCAGCCCATCAGGGCGAAGGCCACACGCGCGGAAACAGCGGATCGTCCATCACGCCACCCCCGCGTTGGCAATCGGTGCAGATCTGCTGCTGCAGCGCGACGTGCGACGCCATGCTCAGACGCTCAGCCGACCCAGCGCCGGGCGTTGTACCAGAGCTGCATCCAGGGGCTGTGCCGGTCGGGGTCCTGGTCGGTCCAGCTCATCTGGACGTTGCGGAATACCCGCTCCGGGTGCGGCATCATCGCGGTGAAGCGGCCGTCTGCCGTGGTGACCGCCGTCAGGCCGCCCGGACTGCCATTGGGGTTGAACGGATAGGCCTCGGTAGCTGCGCCATGGTTGTCGATGAAGCGCATCGCGCCAGCTACCCGCGAGGCATCGCCGCGGTGTGCGAAATTCGCAAATCCCTCGCCATGGGCCACCGCGATCGGCAGTCGACTGCCGGCCATGCCGGCAAGGAACAGCGAGGGCGAGTCCAGCACCTCCACCAGCGCCAGCCGGGCTTCGTAACGGGCGCTCAGGTTGGTCGTGAAGCGGGGCCAGTGTTCGGCGCCCGGAATGATGTCGGCCAGTTCGGCAAACATCTGGCAGCCGTTGCACACGCCCAGGCCGAAGACGTCGGCGCGAGCGAAAAAGACGCGGAACTGCTCGGTCAGCGCCGGATTGAAGGTGATCGAGCGGGCCCAGCCGATACCGGCACCGAGCGTGTCGCCGTAACTGAAGCCACCACAGGCGACCATGCCCTGGAAATCGCCGAGCGTCGCACGTCCTGCCAGCAAGTCGCTCATATGCACGTCGACCGCGTCGAAACCGGC
>JBDTMH010000242.1:0-6648 GCA_039934375.1 Burkholderiaceae bacterium
CACCGTGGCGCTGGTCGCTGCATCGCTACTCCCCGCATTCTTCGGTGCCGGGCCGGTTTACTTGATTGGGGCGGCGTTGGGTGGTGCGCACTTCGTTCACAAGGCTTGGATGCTGTCGCGTGTGCCGAGCCGCAAGACGGCGATGGCGGCGTTCCTCGCTTCGCTCCTGCAATTGAGTCTGGTGCTCGCCGCCGCCACGATCGACGGCCTGTTGCGATGAGCTTTTGGAGTATGGTGGCGCTGTTGTACGCCATGCTCGCGTCACCGCCCGCGGATGCCCAGGCCGACGCAGCCAAAGCACCTGGACTCGACCCGGTCACCGCGCTGCGCGCCAGTGAGGCCGCGATCGGTCGCAGCGTGGGTAAACATCTGCTGCTGGACCGTCGCGAGCGACCAGTGCGGTTGACCGATTATCGCGGCAAGCCGCTGTTGGTGAGTTTCATCTACACCGGCTGCTTCAGGGTCTGCCCCACCACGACCCAATCGCTTTCCGTGGCGGTGAAGGAGTTGGCTCAGGTGTTCGGTGCCGGCAGTTTCAACGTTGTCAGCGTCGGCTTCAATCAGCCTTTCGATTCACCGACCGCGATGCGGGCATTTGCCGCACAGATGGGCATCGAAGCGCCAAACTGGGACTTCCTCAGTCCGCCGCCGGACACGGTCGAGGCATTGTTGAGCGAATTCGGCTTCCGGTATGTCGCGACCCCCGCCGGCATCGACCATGTCCTGACGGTGTCGGTGCTCGACGCCCAGGGTCGCATCTATGCACAGGTTTACGGCGAGCGCCTGTCGCGCGACCAGCTCGGCGAGCCACTGCGTCGATTACTGAGCGGTGCGCCCCTGCAACCCGGCACATCGCTGGCGGAAATGGTCCAGCGCGTACGCATTCTGTGCACGGTGTACGACCCGGAGACCGGCGAGTATCGCTACAACTATGGGCTGATCCTCGAGATTGCCGGCGGCTTGACCTTCGCGTTGGCCATGGCCTGGTTCTTCCTTCTCGAATGGCGCACCCGGCGGAAGATGCGTCGTTTCGCCCAACCCGTCGCCGCCCCGCTGGCCGACACGCCGCGCTGATGAGGCCCCCCCACGCTCACTGCGTTCGCTGCCCCCCGAGGGGGCGATCAGTACCCTTCGGGCGGCCGAGCGGGTACTGAGCCATGCACCGGCTGCGCGCCATCCGCCTTCATGCGCTGGCTGGCTTCCGCCGGTTCGAGCGGGTATTCGACGCCGCATTCGGTTCCGGTCTGAACCCGTTGCGCCACCTCGGTGCACTGGGCTTCATGATGTTATGGCTGCTGGCCGCCAGCGGCATTTACCTGTATGTGGTGCTCGACACCTCGGTCCAGAATGCCTACCGATCGATCGACCAGCTGTCGCGCGAGCCGTGGCAACCGGGCGGCGTGGTGCGCAGTCTGCATCGCTACGCGGCCGACGCGTTCGTCCTCGTGACACTCGCCCACGTGGTACGCGAGGGACTCTATGGTCGCTACAGCACCATTCGCCGTTTCTCGTGGCTGACCGGCATACCGCTGCTGCTGCTGGCGTATATGAACGCGATTGGCGGCTTCTGGCTCAACTGGGATCTCCTCGGCCAATTCTCGGCGCTGGCCACGGCCGAATGGTTGGACTGGTTGCCGCTGTTCGGGTCGCCGTTGACGCGCAACTTTCTCAGTGTGGACGCTGTGAGCGACCGATTGTTCTCGCTCTTCGTGTTCGTGCACATCGGCGTGCCGCTGCTGCTGATCTTCGGATTGTGGTTCCACATCCAGCGCATTGCCCACGCCAAGGTATTCCCGCCGCGGCCGCTGGCCATTGGTACGGCCGTCACCCTGTTCGCATTGGCGTTGGCGGCGCCGGTGGCGAGCCAGGCGCCGGCCAATCTTTCGATGGCGCCCACCTCATTGGCGTACGACTGGTTGCTGCTGTTCGTGCATCCATTGACCTACGCCACATCGCCCGCATTCGTCTGGGTGGCGTTGGCTGGCGCGGTGCTGTTGCTGTTCGCGCTTCCCTTCCTGCCGCAACCCGCATCGGCACCCGTCGCAGTGGTCGACGCCGTCAACTGCAATGGCTGTCGCCGCTGTTTCGACGATTGCCCCTACACCGCCGTGACCATGGTGCCGCATCCGAAGCGATGGAAGCGCGAAATGGCACAAGTGAACACCGATCTGTGCGCAAGTTGCGGCATCTGCGTCGGCGCCTGCCCGTCGTCGACACCGTTTCGCAGCTCGGCCGAGCTAGTTACCGGAATCGACATGCCATCGGCGCCGATCGGCAGTTTGCGCCGCCAACTCGTGCAAGGACTGGCCGCGCTCGCAGGCCAGCCGTACAAGATCGCCGTCTTCGGCTGCGATCACGGCATCGATGTCCAGCAGCTGGCCGACTCCGACGTGGTGACTTTCAGCCTGATGTGCACGGCACAATTGCCGCCCTCGTTCGTCGAGTACGCGCTGCGCGATGGCGCCGCCGGCGTGCTGGTCACCGGCTGTGCCGAAGGCAGCTGCGAATATCGACTCGGCCAGCGCTGGACGGCCGAGCGCCTGCAGGGGACTCGCGAGCCGAGCCTGCGGGCCTCGGTACCACGCGAGCGTCTGGCACTGGCATGGGGCGGCGCCGGCGACGAACCCGCCGTGCGTCAGGCGTTGCAATCGCTCCGCCAGCGGCTCACGGCCGCGCAACGGGCAACGTCCGTCGATCGGACGCCGGCTCATGGCTGACAGGTCCACACCCGCATCGCTTGCCTGGATCGGCCAAGCGCTGCTCTATGGACTGTTCGCCCTGATCATCGGCGTTTTCTCCAGCTGGCCAACGTATCGTCACCTGCCACCCGAACAGGCGTTGATCAAGATCAGCTTCAACCACCAAGGCAAGCCAATATCGGATTGCCGCAGCGCCACGCCGGAGGAGTTGGCCAAGCTGCCGCCCAACATGCGCGCGCCTCGAGTCTGTCCGCGCGAACGCTCACCCATTGCGGTCGAGCTCGACTTGGACGGTGTCACTGCGCTTCGCCACGTCGCAACGCCGTCGGGGTTGTCCCGCGACGGACCCTCGGCGTACTACTACCGCATGCAGGTGACTGCGGGTACGCATCGGTTGATGATCCGACTCAAGGACGACGTGCGCAGCCCCGGTTTCGACTTCGTGCGTGAGGCCACGGTTACGCTCAAGCCAGCGCAGATCCTGGTGATCGATTTCGACCCGGGAAAAGGCGGGATCACACTGCAATGAACGACCCGCACGCGCCTTACATTCGCCGCCCGATATGGGGTGTCCTTGGCCTGCTGGGTGACCCCGCAAACGCGGACGCCAAGACGCCCAACGAACGCAGCTCCGGCCTTGCCGTCGGCGCGTCGCCGCCGGTGCGCTCGGAAGGCAATAAATATGCGCTCGCGGTACCCGCCGGTGCGCAGCGTCGGTTGGCGCACGGCTGGCTATGCCTTGGACTGACCGCGCTGATCGGTTCCGGACTGTTTTCGCTGCTGCTGGTGCTATCGCGCACACCGATGGTCAACCGGTGGTTGCCTGGGATCGACTTCTTTCGCGTGGCGCTCGTCGTACATGTCGATCTGTCGGTGCTGGTCTGGTTCGTCGCATTTGCCGGCGCTCTGTGGAGCCTCAACGGTTCGCCGCGCGCACTCGCGTGGGGCTGGGCGGCACTGGTTCTCTGCGGTACGGGCGCGGAGCTGATGTCGCTGGCGGCATTCATCGGTTACGGCGAACCGATCATGGCGAATTACATTCCGGTGCTCGATCGACCACTGTTCATGGCGGGCCTGCTGACGTTTGCGACCGGTGCGGCAGTGCTGGTTCTGCGCAGCCTCTTCGTCGCGCCCAAACTCGGTCTCTCATTTGACGGCGAGGGCGTGCTGCGCTTCGGACTGAACGCCTCCGTCGTTTCCGCAGCGGTTGCGCTGCTGGCGTTCGGTTGGTCGTACGCGACGGTGCCTACGACGCTGGTCGGGAAGATGTACTACGAGGTCTTGTTCTGGGGCGGCGGCCACGCGCTGCAGTTCACCTGGACGTTGTTGATGCTCGTGGCGTGGCTTTGGCTGAGCCATGCCTGCGGTGCGCGCCTGCGCCTGAGCCCGCGAGTCACATTGCTGATGTTCGCACTGGCGTTGGCCAGCGTCTTCGTGACGCCCTATGCCTACCTCGCGTACCCTGTCGCTTCGGTCGAGCATCGCACCCTGCTGACCTGGGCGATGCGACTGGGGGGCGGCGTGGCGATCGTGCCCATCGCGCTTGCCGTGTTGTTTGCGCTGTCGCCGCCGCGATGCATTGACGTGGACGCGCGTGTCTTGCGTTCTGCACTGGTCTGGTCCATGGCGCTGTTCGTGTCGGGCGGGCTCATCGGCATCTTCATCAACGGCGCCGATGTGCGCATCCCTGCGCACTATCATGGCTGCATCGTCGGGGTCACCCTGGCACTGATGGGCCTGGCCTACCTCTTGCTGCCCCAACTGGGCTACGCAGCACCGAACGGCCGGCTGGCGACACTTCAGCCGGCAATATACGGGACAGGCCAGCTGATGCACATCACAGGACTCGTCTGGTCTGGCGGCTATGGCGTACAGCGCAAGGTGGCGGGAGCCGAGCAGGTGCTGCGCAGTGGCGGCGAGATCGCCGGCATGGGCTTGATGGGACTCGGCGGACTGGTGGCGATCGCCGGCGGATTGCTGTTCGTCGTGCTGATGATCGGCGCCGCACGCCAAGGCCGTGCGTGACCATACGCCTGCAGCACCTGCTGCAGTGGGCCTTCATGCGCGTGGAGGCGCTGTTCAACACTGCTTTCGGTGATCGCCTCAATCCGCTCTACCACCTGGGCTCGATCACCTTCATGCTGTTCTGGCTGGTCGCCGGCAGTGGACTGTACCTTTATGCATTCTTCGAGACCGGCGTCGCCGGCGCCTACGCTTCGGTCAACGCGCTCACCCACGGTCAGTGGTACGCCGGCGGCATCATGCGCAGCGTGCATCGCTACGCTTCCGATGCGATGGTACTGACGATGCTGTTGCACATGTTGCGCCATTTTGCGTTCAATCGCTTTCGCGGATTCCGCTGGTTCTCCTGGGTCAGCGGCGTGGCTCTGATCTGGGGCGTCTACGTATCCGGCATCAACGGCTACATGCTGCCTTGGGACCAGCTTGCACAGTTCGTCATCGTCGCGTCCTTCGAGTGGCTCGACTGGCTGCCGGGCTTCGGGGGCACCCTGATTCGCAATTTCATCTACCCATACAGCGTCAACGACCGCTTTTTCTCCCTGCTGTCTTTCATGCACATCGGCATACCGCTAGTCGTGCTTCTTCTGATGTGGATCCATGTGCAACGTGTTCCGAAGGCAAAGGTCAGCCCGCCGCGACCGATCACGTTCAGCATGGTGTTGACGCTGTTGGCGCTGTCACTGGTCCAGCCGGCTCTGAGCCAGGGCGGCGCGGCCCGCCTCGACTTCTCCCCGGTATACCTGCGACTCGACTGGTTCTACCTGGCGATCTTTCCGCTGCTGTACCTATGGCCGCTAGCGCAGGTTTGGGCTGTGCTGGGTGCTGCCACCGCGCTGGTGATTGCGCTCCCGTGGCTCCCTCCGAAATTCAAGCGAGGCAAGACTGGCGAATTCCTGATGACGGTCTCCGAAAGCGCACGACCGGTGACTGTACGCGCCGGCGAGACGCTACTCGAGGCAGGTCTGCGCCAAGGTCTCGCGCTGCCCTACGATTGCCGCAACGGGGGTTGTGGGGTCTGCCGATGCACGGTGCTGCACGGAAGCGTGGAACATGGTGCGTACCAGCGTAGCGCATTACCGGACACGTTGCGTGCGCGGGGCATAGCCTTGATGTGTTGTGCCACCCCGCTCTCAGACCTGGAGATCGAGGTCGTGGGCGCCACAGGCGTCGCGCGCGCAACGATCAACGCCTACATCGGGCGCATCGACGCGCTCGAGCGCCTCACCTCGGACCTGATCCGGTTGAGGGTCTCGCTGCCCGGCGACGAGCGCATTGACTTCACCGCCGGCCAGTACATCAACATCGTGCTCGCCGATGGTCAACGACGCTCATTCTCGTTCGCCAACGCGCCTCACGACAACGAGCGCATCGAGCTGCATGTTCGGCGCATTCCGGGTGGCCGTTTCACCGGCCACGTGTTCACCGAGGCGAAGGTCGGCGATTCGCTGCACTTCGAAGGCCCCTTCGGCAGCTTCACACTGCGCGAAAGCGAGCGGCCGATACTGTTCGTGGCCGGCGCGACCGGCTTCGCGCCAGTGAAGAGCATCGTCGAAGACGCGTTTCGGCGCGGGCTGCGCCGGCCGATGTGGTTGTACTGGGGCGTGCGTCGGAGCCAGGATCTCTATATGGCCGGCCTCGCCGAACGATGGCAGCGCGAGCACGACAACTTCCACTTTGTGCCGGTGCTGTCGGACACCGAGCCCGGCGACGCCTGGACGGGCCGACGCGGCCTCGTCCACCAGGCGATGCTTGCAGATTTTCCCGACATGAGCGGCTACGAGGTGTACGTGTGCGGTTCGTTGAAAATGGTGGAGGCAGCGGTGCCGGCGTTTATGGAAAATGGCCTGACCGAGGACCAGTGCTTCTTCGACGCGTTCACGCCATCGGCGGCACCGGCCGCGTCGCGACCGGCCTGAGCATCATCCAA
>JBDTMH010000243.1:0-6647 GCA_039934375.1 Burkholderiaceae bacterium
GGAAGGCCGAGCCGTAGGGGCTGAAGCGCAGGTCGGTGTAGCGGTCTTCCAGTTCCGAGGTCATCAGCACCGTGACGCCCAGGCTGGAGAGGGCCGCAACCATGCGGAACAACGACTCGCGAAAGTCCTCGCGAAAGGTTGGCGCCACCGCGAGCTCGAAGCCCGACAGCGAGTCGATGACGACCCGCTTTGCCTGCATGCGGCGGATCATCCCGATCAGGTGGTGCACGATCTCGTCGATCGACAGGTCCAGCGACCGGGTGTTGATCAGGCCGATCGTCCCGGCGCGCACCATGTCGTCGATCGTCGGGTTCCAGGACTGGCTGGGCGTCTGCTCGAAAGCCACCATGACACCCGGTTCGCCGCAGCGCGCGCCTTCGGCCAGGAAGGCGGTGGCCAGCAGCGTCTTGCCAGAGCCCGACGGACCGGCCACCAGCAAGGAGAAACCCGAGGGCAGTCCGCCCCCGAGCAAATCGTCCAGCAGGGGTACGCCCATGGCCACGCGTTGCCCGCGGCGGTGCCCGAGGCTCCTGTCCGCGGGGGCGCCGGAATCGTCGGACACGATCGCCGACGGAAATATTTCGACGCCCGCGCCGGTGATGCGAAACGTATGGACTCCGGGGCTGGTGGCCTGGCCCCGCATCTTGAGGACCTGTACTTGTCGCACCATCGAGTTGCGGTGCACGTTCTGGCGCAGCGTCAGCAGGCCGTCGGCGACGCTCATCACCGGATGCTCCTCGGTCTGCGAATGGTATTCGCCGATCAGGAAAGTGGTGGCCTGCCAGGCACTGAGTTGCACACCGAGTTGCTGCACGAAGTGCTGCAGGTCGAGCGACTGCGCGCCGGACTGGGTCGCGCCGCGCATTGCCGCGCGAAACGAATCCACGAAGACCAGCGCCGGCGATGCCGCCTCCACTTCCTGTGTGATGCGTGCCAACACCTGTTCAAAGTCGCCGTTGGCCAGTTCGTCACTGAGGTTGACGAAGCGCACTGCGCCGCCAATGCGGGTATTGTCGAAGAAGCTGAACTGCTGCTGGTAGCGCAGCATCTTCAGGGGCGGCTCGCCCAGCACCGTGAGGAACAGCGCGGGGCGCTCGGGGGTGGCAAGCGCGAACATGATCTGGTGCGCCAGCGTGGTCTTGCCCGAACCCGGTGCTCCCGCGATCAGGTTGAAGGAGAATTCGGGCAGGCCGCCACCCAGGATCGCGTCGAGCCCCGGAACTCCTGTGGCGAGTCGGCGGATGGTGACTGTCTGGTTCATTCTTGCCAATGTACTTGTGCTTACGCAGGTGTTGATACTTGTGATCGTGCGTGTGTGTCGCGCGCGGCCCACCCGGCACCCAGCAGGCGACCCGTCAACGACTCGCCGACCATTTCGGCCAACAGCCCGGTGAAGGTCAGCAGCAGCGATTCGCCGGCATCGCTGGCTTCAGATGCGCTGCGTCCTGCCAGACAGGTTTGGAGCACCTCCCGGGGCGCCGCGCTGTGGCCATGGGCGCTGGTTGGCAGCCACGCAAAGCGCCGAGCGGTGAGGTGCAGCGCGCGGCTGAACAAGACATCCACACCGCGGGCGCCGATCACTGGCTCTAGTTGCCCGGCCGTCTGCTGCCACAGGCCGAAGAATGCCGCGGCGAATCCGTCTGCGCCCGAGCCCGCGCCGACGCTTCGGGTCAGCGCCTGGATGGCCAGACGTCGGGCGTCTTCTCCGGCTTCTACCATTGTCATGCTCCCATGCGCTACGCGGACCTGGGCGATCCATTCATCGGTCAGGTTGACCCGTTTCGCGACCAGTGTCGGCGCCGCGGGCGGGCCAGGTCTGTGCGATAGCGAACAGAGGCAAAAAAACAACGGCCCGTGCATGCCGTTGCCAGCGATTACTTTCCTCGGGCAGCCGGCGCGGACAACGCCGCGTGGCAAGTTCAATCACAACGCAGCGCTCGCGTCTGCGTTTGTTTGAACACGGCAAGACCAGAAGCCCGGGCGGTCAGCTGCCTTTGATGCGGCGCACCGGCTTGGAAAAGTACTTGAAGTCACGCAGGAATTCAGCGCTGATGCGGTGCAGTTCGATCCGGTGCGCGATGGCCAGGCGCCTGAAAACCTTTTCCCCCTGTGCCGTCAGCTTCACCTGCACCCGCCTGCGGTCTTCCAGGGAGGGCTCGCGCGTGACAAAACCTTCGCGCTCCAGCCGATCCACCATCCCGACCGCGCTGTTGTGTTTGATCGCCAGGGACTGCGCCAGTTCGGTGATCGTGACGACTTCGGTGGCGGGCTTCCCCTTGATGGCCAGCAGTGCCTGATATTGCTGCGCCGTCAAACCCAAGGCAGCAGATTGCTGTTCGCTGAACGCACTGAACAGCCTCAGACGCGCCCGGAAGTCAGCTAGGAGTTGGAATTCTTCCTGTTTCACATCCGTCCCCGGATCAGTTGTTGTGGCAGTCGCGAGTTTCGCCGATGTGGGGCTGCCTGAGGGTGGTGCCACCCAAAAGCGGCAAGATCCGGCTGGACGGCCAGGAGGTGCAAGGCATCTCACCCCACCTGCTGGCACGGCGCGGCATTCAACTGGTGCCCGAAGAACGCCGCGTGTTCGGCGAGATCACTGTGCACGAGAACCTGAAGCTGGCCGCCATGACGGCACCAGACCCGCAATCGTTTGACGCCATCTACCAGACCTTCCCCCGCCTGGCGGAGCGCAGGCGCCACCGCGGCAAGGAACTCTCCGGCGGCGAACAGCAGATGGTCTCGATCGCACGCGCCATGATCCGCAACGCGCGCATCATCCTGCTCGACGAGCCTTTCGAAGGACTGGCGCCGCTGATCGTCCGCGACCTGATGCAGGTCTGCCGCGACCTTGCCGCCAGTGGCCGTACCATCGTCATCGTCGAGCAAAACGTGATGGCGGCGCTGTCGTTTTCACACCGCTGCTACATCATCAACAATGGCCACATGGTGTATGAAGGCACGCCCGCGCAGCTGCATCAGGAAAAGGACGTGATCCACAAGTATCTGGGTGTCAAGGTTTGATCATCACACCTGGCACCGGTGCCTTGCCGGCGGGCCGGCAGAATCTGGCGTAACCCAGGTCCAGTGCGATGGCCGCCAGCTTGTCACCGGCCTGCAGCCGAGGCAACCTCCGTCAAGGCAACCAGGATTACGATTCGAATGGATTTCAACGGGCTCCGGCGTCACGCAGCAAGCGTTCCATAGCGCCATAACCGCGCGACCTGGCGAGTTCCAGGGGCGTACGGCCATCGCGGTCGGTGAGTTGGGTATTCGCGCCGGCACCGAGCAAGGCGCTGGCGCAGCGCTGATGCCGTGGGCCGCCGTCGCCGAGCACGATGGCTTCGATCAAGGCGGTCCAGTGCAGGTTGTTGACATGGTCGACCGGTGCTCCGGCGGCGAGCAACTGGCGCACCACGCCATCATGGCCCAGGTGGGCCGCAGCGATGAGTGCGGTGCCGTCGTAGCGGCTGGTGACCAGCTTGGCGCTCGCCCCATGGGCCAGCAGCACACCCAATGTCTCCTCGTCGTCGGCGACCGCGGCAATGGTCACCGCGTCATACCGATCCTTGTCCAACGCAGCCGTATTCGCGCCAGCTGCGATCAGCGCTGCAACTGCCGCACGCTGGCGGGCGAAGGTGGCGACATGCAGCGGCGTGCGGCCATTGTCGTCCAACTGCTGGACAGATTGGGACGGGGCCTTGGACAGGCCCGCGATCGCCGCCACGTCGCCCCCCTGGGCTGCCGCAAACACGCCCGTGTACGCAGCGATTTCATGCGCAGACGGCGCAGTTTGCGCGCTTGCGGGTGCCAGCAATATGGCGAACGCAAGAATGGCCAGAGCGGCGGACACCGCGCTGCGGATCATGCCGGGCTGCCCTGGCATCATTTCAATTGATCCTTGACCGTGTCGAGTGCCGCCATGGCACATTGCTCGTCGAGGTTGCCACTCGGCGCGCCGCCAATACCTACGGCGCCAATCACTTCATTGCCGACCTTGATGGGTACGCCGCCGCCCAGCAACAGGTACCCAGGCAGGTACACCAGGTTTGCTGCTCCCGGGTTCTTTTGCGCGGCTTCCATGATCGCCAGCGTGGTGTTCTTGGCCGATGCGGATGTGTATGCTTTCTGCAGGCTGGCGGCCAGGGTGTGTGGGCCGGCGTTGTCGGCGCGTTGCACCGCTCGAACACTGGCCGCCCGGTCGACCACGGTCGCAGTGACCGCATAGCCGTTGGCCTGGCAGGCGGCAACGCTGGCCGCCGCGATCTGGTTGGCCAATTCCAGGGACATATTCTTCTCACTGCGCACGGCCTGGGCCTGGGCGAGGGGGGCGGCGACAATCAGCGCCAGGAGGGTCATGCGGGAAACAGGATTCATGTCGGACTTTCGGTTGAACTCGGCCGAAAACCAGCCGTTCCCCAACTCTAAGCATCAAAAGCCTGCCCGAACATTCGTGCGAACACCCGCGCGACCAGGTAGTTCTACGTAGCGTCGCCGACGATGGCGCCATAACGCCTGATCAACTGGGCGAGTGAATGGACATCGAGCTTGGCAGACAGATTAGCCCTGTGTGCCTCGACAGTTCGTGGCGACAGCCCCAGTTCGCGCGCTATCTGTTTGTTGGTCAGACCTGACACGATCAGCGCCAGTATTTCGCGTTCACGTTGCGACAGGCTGGCCACGCGATCCTGCGTCTCCCGGTCGGCCTGTACGCGCTCGCGCGCCAGTCCGTGTGCACGAACCGCGTGATGCAGGGCTTCTATCAGTTTGTCGTCGTCGACCGGCTTCTCGAGGAATTCGGTAGCTCCAGACTTGAACGCGCGGCGACACATCTCGACCGTTCCATGGCCTGTCAGCATGATGACGGGTTGGTCCACTCCCTGTTCCCGCAGCTGATCGAGCACTGTCAGGCCGCTCGCGCCTGGCATGCGTACATCGAGCACGATGGCACCGATGGCATCGCGGTCAAACCCGGACAGGAATTGTTGCGGATGACTCCATTGGGCCACCCGCAAGTCGACCGTGCCAATGAGGAGGGCGAGACTTTCACGCACCGCGTCGTCGTCGTCGACGATGTGGATCAGAGGGGATATGGGGGTCATGTCAGCACCGCCCGGCCAACGGCAGCGAGAGGCGAAATTCGGCGCCGCGAGGGACGGTGTTGCGCGCAGTCAGCGTGCCGTGCATGGCCTGCGTCAACGCCTCGCACAGGCTCAATCCCAATCCCAGTCCGCCGTGCCGGGTGGAGTAGAACGGGTCGAACAGATGGGGCAAGGCTGCGGAGGCAATGCCGGGTCCGGTATCGCGCAGCGTCATCACGCCCTGGTCCTTATCCACTTGCAGGCTGATCAGCACCGTACGCTCGCCCGCCGGCAGTGCATCGAGCGCCTGCAAGGCGTTGTTCAACAGATTGTGGATGATCTGCTCCAGCGCTACCGGATCTACCAGCACCTGAACCGAGGCACCCAGAGTCGTGATCGTTGCCGCACAGCGGCGGATATCGGGTTCGAGCAAATCGCGTACGCGGCGAACGCTGGTCAACAGGTCCGTTGGCCGTAGTGCACCTGTTTTTTGTGGTGCCTCGACCTGCCGCCGCAGGCGTGTCACAACGTCTGCTGCCCGGCGACCCTGCGCCTCGATCTGGCCGATGGCGTGGCGCACCGTGTCCAGTGCCGGGGCATCATCCGCCAGTATTCGGCGCGTCGCTTGGGCGTTGGCCACGATGGCACTCAATGGCTGGTTCAATTCGTGCGCCATGCCCGCGGCGAGTTCACCCATGGCGTTGAGCCGCGCTACCTGCCCAAACTGCAGCAGTTGCTGCGCACGGCGATTCGATCGGCGCGCACGCTGCCAGGCCACGAAACCGGTCATCCCCAATGTGCTGACCATGACCCAGCCGAGCAGCCATGTCCACGGCCAATACGCCGGTCCGGTCGCCTGGCGCAACTGCAGGACAAACGGTTGGCTATCGGGGGCGAGTCGTTCAGCGAACACGAAACCTTCGGTCAGTCCAAATGGTTCACTATCGGGGCTTTGACCGGACTGCAGCACCAGTGCTTGCCCGGCAAGTGCGAGTACAACCCGCACCGGTCCCGGCTGCCGCACCGGCCATTCCTGCCAAGGCACCATGCGCTGAACATCGATACGCAGCGCGAAACTGATGGGATCGGAGGCTTGCACCAACGTGTATTGACGACTTCGCACATCGACGGGTCCCAGTTCTGCGCGCCGGGAACTGCGCGAGCGTCGCTCAGCGTCTTGGAGCCCGAGATCCAGCCACGCTTGCCCGCTGTCGCTTCGGATGACGGCCAATAGTTGGGGATACACGGCTGGAAGGCGTTGCTCGGGTCTGCCTGGGTCGCCAATCGCGGGACTGAGCAGCGCAAGTGTCGCCAGGATAGCGTCGTGTTGTGCCGCACGCTGGCTCAACAAGCGGTGTGCAATGCGGGCCTCGGCCTGAAATGTGTCACGGCGCTGTGCGATGTCCAGGCGCACGATCGCCAGCACGCCCGTTGCAACCAGCAAGGCCCAGCCGATCGGCCATTTCAGTCTTGCCAGTGGCATTTTGCGCATGGCCGAAATTGTGCATCACGCGCGGCGGGGCAATCGAGCGGGCCCCAAGCTGCCTCACACTGTGGCAATACGCATCA
>JBDTMH010000244.1:0-6645 GCA_039934375.1 Burkholderiaceae bacterium
CGGGTGATGGACAGCAACGACCTGGAACGGGAACGCGGCATCACCATCCTGGCCAAGAATTGCGCTGTGGACTGGAAAGAGACCCACATCAACATCGTCGACACCCCTGGCCACGCCGACTTCGGTGGCGAGGTTGAGCGCGCGTTGTCGATGGTCGACGGCGTGATGCTGCTGATCGATGCGGTCGAAGGTCCGATGCCGCAGACCCGCTTCGTGACCAAGAAGGCGCTGGCACTGGGCCTCAAGCCCATCGTCGTCGTCAACAAGGTCGACCGGCCCGGCGCCCGGCCGGACTATGTGATCAATGCAGCGTTCGACCTGTTCGACAAGCTGGGTGCGACAGAGGAGCAACTGGACTTTCCGGTGGTCTATGCCTCGGGCCTGAATGGCTGGGCGACGCTCGAAGAAGGCGCCCCCGGAGAGCAATGGGGCAAGGACCTGGCGCCGCTGTTCGACACCGTGCTGTCGCACGTGCCCGCCAACAAGGGCGACCCGGCCGCACCACTGCAACTGCAGATCAGCTCGCTGGACTATTCCACCTATGTCGGCCGAATCGGTGTCGGCCGTATCAGCCAGGGTACCTTGCGCATCAACCAGGAGGTGCTGGTGATGGAAGGCGCCAACGGCAAGTCGAGCAAGTCCAAGGTGCAGCAGATCCTGAAGTTCGAAGGCCTGGAGCGTATTGCCGCCACCGATGCCGGCCCCGGCGACATCGTGCTGGTCAGTGGCATTGAGCAGTTGGGTATCGGCGTCACACTGACCGACCCGCTCCAGCCGGCTCCTTTGCCAATGCTCTCGATCGACGAGCCCACGCTGACCATGAATTTCTGCGTCAATAACTCGCCATTGGCGGGCCGCGAGGGCAAGTACGTGACCGGCCGCCAGTTGCGTGACCGTCTCGACCGTGAACTGCAAGCCAACGTGGCACTGCGCGTCGTTGATACCGACGAAGACGGCATCTACGAGGTCAGCGGTCGCGGCGAACTGCACCTGACCATCCTGCTCGAAAACATGCGCCGCGAGGGTTACGAACTGGCAGTTTCCAAGCCGCGCGTCGTGTTTCGGATGGTCAATGGAGAGAAGCACGAGCCCATCGAAATGCTGACGGTCGACATCGAGGAAGGCCATCAGGGCGGCGTGATGCAGGCACTGGGCCTGCGCAAGGGTGATTTGGTCAACATGGAGCCGGACGGCCGTGGCCGGGTTCGTCTGGAGTACCGCATCCCGGCGCGGGGCCTGATCGGATTCCAGAACGAGTTTCTGAACCTGACGCGCGGCACCGGGCTTGCCAGCAACATCTTCGACGGCTATGAAGCCTACCGCGGCGACATCGAGAGCCGCAAGAATGGTGTGCTGATCAGCATGGACGACGGCGAGATCGTCACCTATGCGCTTGGCAAACTGGACGACCGTGGCCGCATGTTCGTCAAGGCCGGTGACCCGGTGTACGAAGGCATGGTCGTCGGTATCCACAGCCGCGACAACGACCTGATCGTCAATGCGGTACGCATGAAGCAGCTCACCAACTTCCGCGTCAGTGGCAAGGAAGACGCGATCAAGATCACGCCGCCGATCCAGTTGACGCTGGAATACGCGGTCGAGTTCATCGAAGAGGACGAACTGGTCGAGATCACCCCCAAGAGCATCCGGCTGCGCAAACGCCACCTGAAGGAGCATGAGCGCAAGCGGGCCGGCCGCGAATCCGTTTGATCTTCAACCCCCGACAAGGACAAGCTGGACCATGAACATTCGACGCAAACTGCTGTGCGCGGCCGTGGCGGCGCCGCTGCTGCTGTCTGGTGCTCTGGCGCAGGCCCAAAGCCCGATCCGGATCGGCGAGATCAACAGTTACAAAGCGCAGCCGGCATTCCTGGAGCCCTACAAGAGGGGCATGGAGCTGGCGCTGGCGCAGGTCAATGCGGCCGGCGGCATTCAGGGGCGCAAGCTTGAACTCATCACGCGCGACGATAACGCCAATCCGGGTGACGCCGTGCGCGCCGCCGAGGAGCTGATCTCGCGCGAGCGCGTCGACGTGCTGGCCGGTACCTTCCTGTCGCATATCGGGCTGGCAGTTGGCGATTTCGCCAAGCAGCGCAAGGTGTTCTTTCTGGCCAGTGAGCCGCTGACCGACAAGATCGTCTGGCAGGACGGCAACCGCTACACCTTCCGGTTGCGGGCTTCGACCTACATGCAGGTGGCGATGCTGGTGCCTGAGGCAGCCAAGCTGGGCAAGAAGCGTTGGGCCATCGTCTACCCGAACTACGAATACGGGCAGTCGGCCGCGGCGACCTTCAAGCAGTTGCTCAAGGCCGTGCAGCCGGACGTGGAGTTCGTCGCCGAGCAGGCCACGCCGCTGGGCAAGATCGATGCTGGCAGCGTGACGCAGGCGCTGGCAGACGCCAAGCCTGACGCGATCTTCAACGTACTGTTCGCCACCGACCTGTCGCGTTTCGTGCGCGAAGGCAATACGCGTGGCCTGTTCAAGTCGCGCGCCGTGGTCAGCCTGCTCACTGGCGAGCCGGAATACCTCGACCCGCTGGGCAACGAGACACCCGATGGCTGGATCGTGACAGGTTATCCCTGGTACGGCATCCAGACACCGGAGCACAAGGCATTCTTCCTGGCCTACCACGCGCGCTACAACGACTATCCGCGCCTGGGCTCGGTTGTCGGCTACAGCACCATCATGTCGCTGGCAGCGGGCATGAAAAAGGCGGGCGGTGCCGATACCGAAAAGCTGGTGGCGGCCTTTGCCGGTCTGCCGGTGACGACACCGTTCGGCAACATTACCTACCGCGCGATCGACCACCAGTCGACGATGGGCGCGTTCGTTGGCAAGACCCACAACGACAACGGCAAGGGTGTCATGGTCGACTACCGCTACATCGACGGCACCAGCGTGCAACCGCCGGACGCCGAAGTGCGCAAGCTGCGCGCCGCCGACTGACACACATGCGGCTGCGCGGTCCGATGGCACGGTTCGGCCGCATCGCTGCGCGCCAGCTGCACCACTGACGGTCAACCGCATCAGCGCGTGTCGACATGAGCCTTGCTGCGTTCCTGGTGCAATTGCTCAACGGCCTGGCCGGGGCCTCGTCGCTGTTCCTGGTCGCGGCCGGCCTGTCGCTGATCTTCGGCGTCACCCGGATAGTCAATTTCGCGCACGGCTCGTTTTACATGCTGGGGCTTTATGTCGCTTGGTCGCTGGTCGAGTGGCTCGGCGCGGCGGTGGGGTTCTGGCCCAGTGTGCTGCTGGCGGCGCTGCTCGTTGGCGTGCTGGGAGCGGCGGTCGAGTTGCTGGTACTGCGCCGGATCTATCGGGTGCCTGAGCTGTTCCAGCTGCTGGCCACCTTTGCGCTGGTGCTGATCTTCAAGGACGCAGCCTTGTGGTGGTGGGGGCCGGAAGACCTGCTCGGGCCGCGCGCGCCCGGCCTGTCCGGCGCCGTGACGATCCTGGGACGCGCTTTTCCGAGTTATGACCTGTTCCTGATCGTGGTCGGGCCACTGCTGCTGGGTCTGGTCTGGTTGCTGCTGCACCGCACGCGCTGGGGCACTTTGGTGCGCGCAGCCACGCAGGACCGCGACATGTTGTCGGCCCTGGGTGTGAACCAGACCTGGTTGTTCACCAGCGTGTTCGCACTCGGCTCGATGCTGGCGGGGCTGGGCGGCGCCTTGCAGTTGCCGCGCCAGCCGGCCAGTCTGGGGCTGGACATGGGCACGATCGCGGACGCTTTCGTTGTCGTTGTCGTCGGTGGCATGGGATCGCTCGTCGGTGCCTATCTGGCGGCGCTGCTGATCGGCGTGATCATGGCCTTGTGCGTGGGTCTGGGCACGGTGGTACTGCTGGGCCAGGAGGTGTCGTTCTCCAGCCTGACGCTGGTGGTCGAGTTTCTGGTCATGGCGGTGGTACTGGTGGCGCGCCCCTGGGGGCTGCTGGGGCGCGCACAGAGCCCGGCGCGTGTGCCCGGCCAGTCGGAGCCATTGCTGCGCCACGGCGGCCGTGTCCAGCTGCTGGCCGCGGCAATGTTTGTCGTGGCACTGGTGCTGTTGCCGATCGTGACGCGGGATTCGCCGTACACGACGATTCTGGCGATCGATCTGCTGACCGCGGCATTGTTCGCCACCAGTCTGCATTTCATGATGGGGCCTGGCGGCATGGTGTCGTTCGGCCATGCGGCCTATTTCGGCCTGGGCGCGTATGGTGCAGCATTGCTGGTGCGATCGGCCGGCTGGCCGATGGAGGCCTCGCTGCTGGGCGGGCCCTTGGTCGCGGCACTCGGAGCGGTGGTCTTCGGCTGGTTCTGCGTACGCCTGTCCGGCGTCTACCTGGCCATGTTGTCGCTCGCGTTTGCCCAGATTGCCTGGTCGATCGTGCACCAGTGGGACGGATTCACCGGCGGCAGCAACGGTTTGACTGGCGTCTGGCCGGCGCACTGGCTGCAGGACAAGCAGGCCTATTACCACCTGACGCTGGCTTTGGTGGTGGCGGCGGTGTGGTGCTTGCGCCGGCTGGTGTTTTCCCCATTCGGCCTGGCGCTTCGCAGTGCCCGCGATTCGTCCTTGCGGGCCGAGGCCATTGGCATTTCGGTCCAGCGCATTCAGTGGCTGGCTTTTGTTGTGGCCGGCCTGATGGCCGGCCTGGCGGGCGCCCTGTACGCATTCTCCAAGGGCAGCATCTCGCCGGACAGTCTGGGCATCGGCCGCTCGATCGATGCGTTGGTCATGGTCTTGCTCGGCGGCGTGCAGACGCTGGCCGGGCCGCTGGTGGGTGCCGTCGGCTTCACCTGGCTGCAGGACCAGGTGGTGCGCAGCACCGAATTCTGGCGCGCGTTGCTCGGCGCCATCATTCTCTTGCTGGTGCTGGTTTTTCCGCATGGCATCGCGGGTATTGCCGGTCAACTGGCAGCGTGGGTCCGGCGCAAGGGGACGAGCTGATGGGTCTGCTCGTGGTCACAGGGCTGCACAAGGCCTTCGGCGGCAACCGGGCAGTCGACGGCGTCGATTTCACGCTGGCGCAAGGAGAACTGCTGGCCCTGATCGGCCCCAATGGGGCCGGCAAGTCCACCTTGTTCAACATGCTCAGCGGGCAGCTGCCGGCCGACCGGGGTTCGATCCGGCTTGCCGGTCAGGAATTGCTGGGTCACCCGGCGCGCGACATCTGCCGTCTCGGCGTGGGACGCACGTTCCAGATTGCCGAGACCTTCGGTTCGCTCAGTGTGCTGGAGAATGTGCAGATGGCCCTGCTGGCCGCCGACCGGCAGATCTTCCGCTTTTGGCGCCGCGCCGGCCGCCACCGCCGCGACGATGCCCTGGAGCTGCTGCAGCAGGTCGGGATGGCAGCGCAGGCGCTGACGCGTTGCGCAGATCTGTCCTATGGTGACGTCAAGCGGGTCGAGCTGGCCATGGTGCTGGCCGCCAAACCGCGCCTGTTGCTGATGGACGAGCCAACGGCTGGCATGGCTCCCGCCGAACGGCTGGATCTGATGGCGTTGACGCGGCGCTGGGTCGACCGGACCGGCGCCTCGGTGCTGTTCACCGAGCACAGCATGGACGTGGTATTTGCATTTGCCGACCGCATTGTGGTGCTGGCCGAGGGCCGCGTGATCGCGAACGGAAAACCGCAGGAGGTGCGCCAGGACACACGCGTGCAGCAGGTCTATTTCGGCAGTGGCAGATCGTTCGAGCATCCGCCGGCGCAGGAGTCCGACGCATGACGGCGCAACGTCCGACCGCCGTGGCGAATCGCGATGTGTTGCTTGAGGCCCATGCACTGAACGGCTGGTATGCCGCGGCGCAGGTACTGCATGATGTGTCTTTGCAGGTACGCCGCGGCCAGGTTGTTGCGCTGATGGGCCGCAACGGCGCGGGAAAATCGACGCTACTCAAGGCGTTGATGGGACTGCTGCCGCGGCGCAGCGGGCAAATTCATTTTCTGGGACACGACATTTCCCGCGCGGCGCCGTACCAGATCGCCCGGTTGGGACTGGGTTACGTCCCCGAGGACCGGCGCATCTTCAGCGATCTGACGGTGCGTGAAAACCTGGACGTCGGACGCCAGATGCCGCGCCGCTGGCCCGATGGCGCGCCCGCGCCCGAATGGACGCCCGACGCGCTGTTCACACTGTTTCCCAACCTCGCCACCATGACCGGACGCCTGGGTGGGCGCATGAGCGGCGGCGAGCAGCAAATGCTCAGCGTGGCACGCACGCTGATGGGCAACCCCTTGCTGGTGTTGCTGGATGAGCCGTCGGAAGGTGTGGCACCGGTCATCGTCGAGCAGATGGTGCACAGCATCAGGCAGCTCAAACGCCAGGGGGTCGGAATCCTGCTGTCGGAGCAGAACCTGTTCTTTGCGTCGCAGGTCGCGGATTACGCCTATGTGCTGGAAAAAGGCCAGGTCCGTCACCAATCGACGATGGCCGAATTGCTCGCCGACGAGGCCACCCGCCAGGCTTATCTGGCTCTGTAGCCGCGCGCCGGTTCGGGCCTACTTGTGGCGGGTCTTCATGGCCCGCTCGACCTCGCGTTTGCCCTCGCGGTCCTTGATCGTGTCGCGCTTGTCGTGCTCGGCCTTGCCCTTGGCCAGCGCGATGTCGCATTTGATCTTGCCGGCTTTCCAGTGCAGATTGATCGGCACCAGCGTAT
>JBDTMH010000245.1:0-6600 GCA_039934375.1 Burkholderiaceae bacterium
GCAGGAATTGAGCCGACATTTCATTGTCCTGATTAAAGGCAATGAAATCAACACGACAAGCTGTTGACGACCAAGTTGCGCGGCATTGTTGAAGCAGCCGACGTAAACAAATCCGTCAGTGGGTTAACCCTCGACACAGAGGTGACAGACGCGCGGGCCGGGATTTTCCAGCGTTGTAGGCACATCCGCTGGGCTGACCTGCCCGGTTTCACCGAGCCATTTAATCCCCATAGCCTGTCTTGGCGGTTATCGGAGCTTGCCAACAACATGCGAAGAGCCGAAGTTACCAAACCGATGGGGGTATTTTTGGGGCTACTTTCGATTTGGAAAAAACGAAAACCTAGCATTCATGCAGGTTAGTGGCGATGATGGGTAAGTGTGGCTGGAATATCAAGACTTGCAGGGTCGCCCTGAATGGGGGGATGCCACCATGCCAGATGAACGCGTGGCCGTGCTGGATGCTGCTGACCAATGACATTTCCGTCATGTGAATGGATGAGCCTGCTGTTCTGACCCCATCATGCGCAATCTCCCGATCGACTTGCGGCACCGCCCGGTTACGCCGGAATCCACCCGCCGCCTGGTGCCGCCATGGCGTTGAAACCCGATTGCTGGCGCCTGTTGATCGTCGAGGACGACGCTGCCAACGCCGATCACATTGCGCAAGGTTTTCGCGCGCTGGGCCATTCGGCCCAGGTCTGCGGCGATGGCGTGCAGGCGATCGCGCAGGTGACCGATCACGACTGGGACATCGTGATTCTCGACCGCATGCTGCCCGATGGCGTGGACGGACTGTCGGTGCTGGCGACCTTGCGCAACCTGGGCAAGTCCACGCCGGTGCTGGTGCTCAGCGCCCTGAGCGCACTGGACGATCGCGTCGACGGACTGAAGGCCGGTGGCGATGACTATCTCACCAAACCGTTTGCATTCGCCGAACTGGCCGCTCGCACCGAAGCTTTGCTGCGGCGCGCGCGGCGCGAACCCGAGGTGCGGCGATTGCAAATCGGCGATCTGCGGGTCGATCTGTTCGAACGTATTGTCGAGCGTGCCGGTCGCCAGATCATCCTGCAGCCGCGCGAGTTTCGACTGCTGGTGTTTTTCATGATGCATCCGGGGCAGTTGCTGACGCGTTCCATGTTGCTGGAGGCGGTCTGGCATTACCGGTTCGACCCGCAGACCAACGTAGTCGATGTGCAGGTCAGCCGACTGCGCGCCAAGATCGATACGCCGGGCGTCGCGCAGCTGATCCATACCGTGCGTGGCGCCGGATACAGGATGTCTGACGGTGTTGCATTATGACCGGCTGGCCCGGTGCCCAAGGCCGCCCCTGGCGGTCGGCCGGCATCCGGCTGGTGCTGGACTATGGACTGCTGCTCGCAATCACGATGGCCGCAACGATCGCCATTGTTTACCTGCGCACGGTCGACGTGGTCTACAAGGGCGTGGCGCGCGAGGTGCTTGCGGTCGAGCAGAAATTGCGGGCAGACTTCGACAAAGGCGGCTTGGCGGCGCTGGAGCAGGGCATAGCCGAAGCGCTGCGTGACAGCAAGAACCTCGACACCGAACTGTTCCTTCTCAGCGACTCAGAGGGCAACCGGCTGGCCGGCAATCTCGATGCCCGGCGTGCGAAGGAGGAAGATTTTTCCGATGGAATGCGTCGACGTGTGACACGCGCGGGTCAGGCGCTCACCGGCTATTTGATGGTTCGCCGCTTGCCGGATGGCAGCGTGTTATGGGTGGGCAACGACCTGCGCGACGAGCAGGCGATCGAGGCATTTGTCACCAACGGCATCGCGATTGCGATCTCGGTGGCGATTGTTCTGCTGGCTGGCGGCATTTTCCTGTTCAATCGCGAGCTCGAGCGCCGGGTCGGTGCCATCCGCGGCACGCTGGCGCAGGTGTCTCGCGGAGAGTTGGCGCAGCGCGTCGGGTTGATCCAGGGAGACGACGAATTCGCCTTGTTGGGGCGAGACATCAACAAGATGCTGGACCAGATCGAGTTGCTGATGAATGGCGTGCGCCACGTGTCGGACACCATCGCGCATAACCTGCGCACGCCGCTGACCCGGATCCTGCTGCGGCTGCGCGCAGTGGCCGACGGGCGCGGCGCCGATCCGGCGCTGCAACAGCGGCTGGCAGTTGTCATCGCGGATATCGAAGACCTGACCCAGATCTTCGAAAAGCTGCTGCAAATATCCGAAGCCGAAGCCGGCGCGCTGCGGCGCCGGTTCGAACCGTTGGCCGTCGACGCGATCACCCGCGATGTGCTGGAGGTTTACGACGGCGTCACTGGAGCCACGCTGATCTTGGAGTCGGCGCAGCCGGCCCGGGTGCTGGGTGACCCGGATCTGCTCGCAAGCGCACTGGTCAACCTGATCGACAACGCTCTGAAATATGCAGGACCCGGCGCCCGTGTGGCGGTCGGGACGCGGCTACAAAGCGGTCATGTCGAACTGACCGTGCGGGACAACGGCCCTGGCATCGAGCCCGAGGAGCGTTCGCGGCTCGGTGCCCGCTTTGTGCGCCTTGACCATGCAACGCCCGGTCACGGCCTGGGTCTGGCCAGCGTGCGCGCAGTGGTTGCATTACATGGCGGACAACTCGCGTTCGAGGACGCGAAGCCAGGGCTGCAGGTGCGTATCAGCCTGCCTGCGATCGCCAGCTGACGCGTTGGTGGCGCGGCACAAGCCGCGAACATGGACAAACTGTAATGCGCAAATCCATGCGCCTTGTCTACCATCGGCTGCGTTCGCAACAACCTACGAGGCAGACACTCCATGAAGCCATTTCTCTTCTCTGCGCAAGGCGCGCCATGAGCAATCGCAATGTCGTGCGGGGGCTGTTCCTGATGGGAATAGCGCTGTTGTTCGGCCTGTGGTCGTTCAAGTACAACATGGGCCAACTCAGCCGCTCCGGACCTGGTCTGTTTCCGTTCATGGTCAGCTGCATCCTGTTCACCACGGGTGTGATCACCTTGGTACGGGCTCGCTTTATCGAACCCGTTGCGCTTGGCTACAACATCAAGAACATTTCGCTGATCCTGGCGAGCCTGGTCGGGTTCACGCTCTTGTCAATGTATGTGAACATGATCGCCGGAATCGTGTTCATGGTGTTCTGCGCGTCGTTTGCCGGCACTTCCTATTCCAATGTCCGCAACGTCAAGGTCGCCATCGGCCTGACCTTGGTGGCGTTTGGCTTCAAATACCTGCTCGGCCTGAACTTGCCGTTGATCTGATGGAAGTCCTGCACAACCTTGCCTTCGGCTTCAGCCATGCGCTGACGCTCGAAAATCTGATGTACTGCGCCATCGGCTGCGTGGTCGGTACGTTTATCGGCCTGCTGCCGGGCCTGGGCCCGCTGTCGACGATCAGTCTGTTGCTGCCGCTGACCTACTCCATCCCGACAACTGGGTCGCTGATCATGCTCGCCGGCATCTACTACGGCGCGCAATATGGCGACAGTGTCAGCGCCATCACGATGAAGATCCCGCATGCCAGCAGCATCGTGGCCTGTATCGACGGCTACCAGATGACGCTCAATGGCAAATGTGGACTGGCGTTATTTACCGCCGGCATATCGAGCTTCATTGGCGGCACGGTGGCCATCGTCGTGCTTTCCACGATGGCGCCGGCGCTGGGCGAGGTCGGCCTGCTGTTCGGGCCGGCCGACTATTGCGCGTTGATGCTGCTGGGCTTTTGCTGCGTCAGCTTCGTAAGCACCGGCAGCCTGCTCAATGGTCTGGCAATGTCGATGATCGGCGTGTTGCTGGGCATGGTCGGCACCGATGTAAACAGCGGAGTCGCGCGCTTCACGATGGACATGCCGTTCCTGACCGACGGCATTGGCGTGATCAGCATCGCGCTGGGTTGTTTCGGCATTGCAGAGGTGGTGAAGAACCTGGACAACCGCAATGTGCTGACGCCTTTCAACGGCAAGATCTCGCTATGGCCAACCTGGCCCGAGTTCAAGCGCATCATCCCCAGCGCGCTGCGTGGCAGCGTGGTGGGCTCGTTCCTGGGCATTCTGCCCGGCGGTGGACCGACGATCGCGCAATTCGCCGCGTACGCGGTGGACAAGCGCTTCAGCAAATACAAGCATGAGATCGGCTCTGGTGCCATCGAAGGCGTGGCCGGACAGGCGGCGGCCGACGAAGCCGCTGCCCGTACCAGCTTCATCCCGCTGATGGCGATCGGTATTCCGGAGAACGCCATCATGGCGCTGATGCTGGCTGCCTTCATCGTCAAGGGCATTCAGCCCGGCCCGAACATGATCGCGACCCACCCCGACCTGTTCTGGGGGTTGGTGGCCAGCATGTGGATTGGCAACTGTTTCCTGGTGGTGCTCAACGTGCCGCTGGTGCGCTACTGGCTGTCGGTGTTCAAGATTCCGTACACGGTGCTGTTCCCCGCGATCATCTTCTTTTGCTGCATCGGCACGTACAGCGTCAACAACAACCTCGACGACGTACTGACGACGGCGGTCTTCGGTGCGGTTGGCTACGCCTTTCTGCGGCTGGGCATGGAGCCCGCACCGCTGATCCTGGGCTTCATCCTCGGGCCGATGCTGGAGGAGAACTTCCGGCGCCAGATGCTGCTCAGCCGCGGTTCATTCGCGGGCTTCTTCACCCGACCGATCAGCGCGACCTTGCTGGCCGTCATCGGTGCATTGATGGTCTGGCAAATCTGGGCGTTCTTTGTGCAGATGCGCAAGGGCAGGGGTGGTGTGAGCGCTGGCGGACCCCCGACGCCGGGGTTGCCGGCGGTGGCGATGCCGGAGAAGACCTGAATAAAAGGCCGCGCGTGGCCCGTGCGGGCCTGCGCTCCTTGCGTACGTGTGGGATGGGATACTCGGGCTTTCGCCGTTGAGTCACCCGAGTCGGTGATTCGGCACCAAGTACATCCCTGACGAGGGCCGCCGTGGCGGCACTGAGTCGTGCCGACATCGACCGCATGCGCGACAAGAAGAAATTACGACTGTCTCTGCGGCAGGTGTTGACGATCCCGTACCTGGAGCTGGTCATTGCGCTGGCGCTGACGATCGTCGCCCTTTCCTATTCGGCCGGCAGCCGGGCTGTCGATGCGGTCTCGTCCCATTTGCTGATGGAGACGGTGGGGCGGATCGGCCAGGCCGTGGACCGGCACATCATGGGCTCCGGTGCGGTGCTCGAAGCCGCGTTTCCCGATGGCATGCCGACCGGCCCGACGATCGAGCCGGACATTCAGGCCTTGCGCACCCGGTTCTGGATCGCCACCTCACTGCACACCGATCCCAACAACTATGTCTACTATGGCAATCGGGCCGGCCAGGGTATCGGACTGTTCAGGCTCTCCCGTACCGAGGGTGAATTGCGCATCAAGCTCAAGGCGCAGGACTTGCGCACGTACTATCGCTTCACCGGCATCAATGGCGAATTGAAGTTTCATGCGCAGGAAGGAAAATTTTTCGACCCCAGGGTGCGACCTTGGTACAAGGCCGGGGAAACCCGCACCGAACAGACCTGGACCTCGGTGTACATCGACTTCGGCACCAGTGACCTTGTCAGAATATACAACGACAAGTTTCTGCGCAGACGCGACGACGAGTGGTTCCCGCGTCGCCGGGAATCCGATCCCAAAGGTTGAGCGGCAAAAACTGGGTCGGCCGGCACGTTGGTCACGATTGCGAGCGGGCCCCAGCGAAGCCCGCACGGGAGGCTGCGCCCATCCCCGGTGCCCTGGTTTTCCACGCCCATGTGTCTCCCTGTCATGCAGTTGCAAACAAGGATACGGACTGGTCTGCGCCAGGCAGGGGTTTTGAGGTCAGACCGGGGCAGGCGCATATCGAGCACGCCCAGCCATTGGTCGGGCGGGCAATCGATGGGCCTCGCATAGCCTGCGATTGCCGACGCAGCCGACGTGGAGATAGGCATGCCAGCCGACGCACGATCGGCCTGCCACTGATAAACTGATTTGCCAGTCGGATCATCGATGGCCGGTGGCGCCGTGTGCCGTCGCAGGCGGAAATATGTTCAATCAACAGGGAAAAAACATGACAATCGCAAACTTTTGCAAGACCGGTTTCGTGGTGGCGGCGATGGTTGCCGGCGTCGCCGGCTGCAGTTCCATGCAGCCAGGCAACATGGTGAAGTTCAGCGCCAAGATGTCGGGCGCCAGTGAGGTTCCGGCGGTGAATACCGCCGGGACTGGCATGGCCGAAGCTACGCTGAACAAGGACACCAACGTGCTGAAGTGGAAGGTGACGTATTCGGGGTTGACCGGTCCGGCCTCGGCAGCGCACTTCCACGGGCCCGCAGTCTCGGGTAGCAACGCCGGCGTCGTCGTTCCGTTCACCAGCCCGGCCAGCCCGATCGAAGGGCAGGCGACCTTGACGCCGGCCCAGGTCGCGGACCTTATGGCTGGAAAGTGGTATGCCAATGTGCATACCGCCACCAACAAGGGCGGCGAGATTCGCGGCCAAATGATGCCGGGGATGTAGTTCTGCTCCTTCGCCGGGATTGTGGCTGTCCCCATGACGCCGCGTCCATGGCTTTTGGATGCGGCTGTGTTCGCTCATGAGGAAACGCCGGGCCGCTCCCAAGTTTCCTCGCACCCCCTCGGGGGG
>JBDTMH010000246.1:0-6575 GCA_039934375.1 Burkholderiaceae bacterium
CGCCCAGGCCGATCCAGCAGATGCGCGCCGGCAGGCCCTGGAACGCGATGCGCTCGGACGCCATGTCGAGCCAGCGGTGCAGGTGCGCGTCTTCGGGAAACAGCTCCTTCATCTTGGCGTCAGTCTTGCGGATGTCCTCTGGGTCGCCCGACAAGGCAACCCAGCGAAACGGCCCCTTGCCGCGGCAGAACAGAGGTCGCACGTAAGCCGGAACGAAACCGGGGAAATCAAAGGCCTTGCTCACACCCTCGTCAAACGCCACCTGGCGGATGTTGTTGCCGTAGTCGACGGTCGGAATTCCCATGGCCTGGAAGTCGAGCATGGCCTGCACATGCACCGCACAACTGGCGGCAGCGGCCTTGCGCAGCGGCGCATGCTGGCTGTCGTCGATCTGGGCGGCCCGCCAGCGCTCGACGCTCCAGCCTGCTGGCAGGTAACCGTTGACCAGATCGTGCGCCGAGGTCTGGTCGGTCACCAGGTCCGGACGCAGGCCGCCGGCACGCGCGCGGCGCACCAGTTCGGGCAAGATGTCGGCGGCGTTGCCAAGCAGGCCGATCGACACCACCTTCTTCTGGTCGCGATAACGCGCCAGCCGCGCCAGTGCGTCGTCGATGTCGCTTGCCTGCTCGTCCAGATAGCGGGTCTTGAGGCGAAAGTCGATACGCGACTGCTGGCATTCGATATTCAGCGAACTGGCGCCGGCAAAGCTGGCGGCCAGCGGCTGGGCGCCCCCCATGCCACCCAGCCCGGCGGTCAGGATCCAGCGCCCGGCCAGGTCGCCGTCGTAATGCTGCCGACCGGCTTCGACGAAAGTCTCATAGGTGCCTTGCACGATACCCTGGCTGCCGATGTAGATCCACGAACCGGCCGTCATCTGGCCGTACATCATCAGGCCCTTGCGGTCGAGCTCGTGGAAATGTTCCCAGGTCGCCCACTTGGGCACCAGGTTGGAGTTGGCGATCAGTACGCGTGGCGCGTCGACATGGGTACGGAACACACCCACCGGCTTGCCCGACTGCACCAGCAAGGTTTCGTCCTCGCCCAACTTGCGCAGACTCTCGAGGATGGCGTCAAAACAATCCCAGTTGCGCGCCGCCTTGCCGATGCCGCCATACACGACCAGCGCGTCCGGATTCTCGGCCACCTCGGGATCGAGGTTGTTCTGCACCATGCGATAGGCCGCCTCGATCAGCCAGTTCTTGCAATGCAGTTCTGTGCCGCGTGGCGCGCGCACTGGTCGGGCCTTGGCGCTTTGGTGCAGGGGGGACAGGTCGGACATGGGATTCTCCTTGTGAACGGGGTGAACAGCGATGTGAATGATTGGCAGTTTACTTGACTAGACAAGCATATGCAACTATGATCCGGGAATGAGCGATTTCGTGGGATCAGGACCACCCGTCATGCTTCCTTCCCCCGCGGCCGTAGCCGCTGCAAGCCGTTCCACACGTGTGCCGTATGCCCGGGTCAAGGCTTTTTTGAAGCAAGGGCTTGCCAGCGGCCGCTGGCCGCCGGACGCGTTGATGCCGTCCGAGTCCGAGCTGGTGGCACAGTTCAGTGTCAGCCGCATGACGGTCACCCGGGCGTTGCGCGAACTGCAGGCCGAAGGCCTGATCCACCGGGTCCAGGGGCTGGGCACCTATGCAGCCCATCTGGCACCGGTCTCCTCGACATTGACGATCCGCGATCTGCACGCCGAGATCGCTGCACGCGGCCACCGCCACCATGCGGTCGTCCATCTCGCGTGCGAAGAGTCCTGCAGTGCGGCGCTGGCCGCCCGGCTTGGCTTGAATGAGGGCGACGCGGTGTTCCACACACTGATCGTGCACCACGAGAACGACATTCCGCTGCAATGCGAAGACCGCTTCGTCAACCCGGCCTGTGCGCCCGAGTACCTGAACATCGACTTCAGCCGCATCACCCCGACCCACTACCTGCTCGAGGTCGCGCCGCTGTGGGAAGCGCAATACGCGATCGAGTCCGGCAATGCGACTGCACAGGAAGCGCGGCTGCTCGGAATCGGCCTACGCGAACCGTGTCTGATCATCGTGCGGCGTACCGTCAACCACAACGTGCCGATCACGCTGGCACGGCTGGTCCACCCGGGATCTCGCTACCGGCTCGAAGGTCAATTTTCGCCGTGACCGTGCAACAGATCGACGTGAATGCTGTCGCCCCCCAGGCTTGGCGCAATGGTGGCGGCCAGACCCGCGAACTGTGGGTATGGCCGTCCGCCGGCCCCTGGCAGCTGCGCATCAGCCGCGCCGACATCGAGCGCGACGGCGCGTTCTCGGCATATGCCGATGTCAGGCGCTGGTTTGCCGTGCTGCAAGGTGGCGGCGTCGAACTTCAATTCGGCGCCAGCCGTCACTGCCTGCGGCGCGGCGATGCACCCCTGTGCTTTGACGGCGCGCAGGCGCCCGGATGCCGGCTGCTGGACGGCCCCACGCAGGACCTTAACCTGATGGCCAGCAGCGGCGACGCCACCATGGTGCTGGCCGACGCGGACATGCCATGGTCGTCGGGCCATGCCATGCGCGGCCTGTATACCACCGTGGCCGGCCGCTGGAGCGACGGGTCGCAGCAATGCCAGCTCTCTGCGCACAGCCTGCTGTGGGACGACGCGGCCGGCACCGACCGCTGGAACTTCAGCGCCGAAACCGGTGGCGGTGTTGCCTGTTGGTTGGGCTTCACACCGGCAGGATGAAGATATGGCAGACACCACGTTATGGCGCAATGCCCGGTTGACGACCCTGACCGACGATACCGACTGGGGCTTGGTCGATGACGCCGCGCTGCTGGTGCAGTCCGGACAACTGGCATGGGTCGGCGCATTGAAGGACCTGCCAAGCGAATCACGCCGGGCAGTGACGCACGAGGTGGACCTGGGCGGTGCACTGGTGACGCCGGGTCTGGTCGATTGCCATACCCATCTGGTGTATGGCGGTCAGCGCGCGCGCGAATTCGAGCTGCGGTTGCAAGGCGCCAGCTACGAGGAGATCGCACGCGCTGGCGGCGGAATCCGATCGACCGTGGCGGCCACACGTGCCGCCAGCGACACACAGTTGACCGCGACTGCGCGCAAGCGTGCACTGGCGCTGCTGGCCGAAGGCGTCACCTGCATCGAAATCAAGTCAGGTTACGGGCTGAGCCTGGTCGACGAGCGACGCTGCCTGTCGGTCGCCCGTGTGCTCGGACGCGAATTGCCGCTGTCGGTGTTCACCAGCTATCTGGCTGCCCATGCACTGCCGCCCGAGTTCGACGGACGCGCCGACGACTATATCGATGCGGTCTGCGCCTGGATGCCGACCCTGCACGGCGAAGGTCTGATCGATGCGGTTGACGCGTTCTGCGACAACATCGGCTTCTCTGCCGCGCAGACGCGCCGGGTGTTCGAGACGGCACGCAGCCTGGGCCTGCCGGTCAAGCTGCATGCCGAACAACTCAGCGACCAGGGTGGCGCGCAGCTGGCGGCCGCGGTCGGCGCCCTGTCGTGTGACCACCTGGAGTGGCTCAGCGATGCCGGCATCGCGGCGATGCGCGCCAGCGGCACGGTCGCCGTGCTGCTGCCCGGCGCCTACTACTACCTGCGCGAGACCCGCCTGCCGCCGATCGCCGCCTTGCGCACCGCCGGCGTGCCGATCGCGCTGGCCACCGACCACAACCCCGGCTCCAGCCCCGGCCTGTCGCTGCTGCTGATGGTCAACATGGCCTGCACGCTGTTCCGATTGACGCCGCTCGAAGCCGTGCTGGGCGTCACGGCGCATGGGGCGCGCGCACTCGGGCTGGCTGACCGCGGCCGCCTGGTCACTGGCAACAGGGCCGATTTCGTGGCCTGGGATCTGACCCATCCGCATGAACTGGCCTACTGGTTCGGCCACAATCCATGCCTGCGCGTGGTTGCAGGTGGCAAAGACCTATCCCCATCGGAATGACAGAATCCATCTACTCCTTGCAGCGCGGCACCCGGCCGCTGCTGATCAGCGTGCCCCATGTCGGCACCCGCATTCCGGTGGATCAGCAGTACCGCTACCTGGCGCGCGCGCTCGACGTCGAAGACACCGATTGGCATCTCGAACACATCTACGCGTTTGCCAAGGCCATGGGCGCAGGACTGATCGTGCCGCGGTACTCGCGCTTCCTGATCGACCTGAACCGCAGTGCGGACAACACGCCGATGTATGCCGGTGCCAACAACACCGAGTTGTGCCCGACCCGCTTTTTCACTGGCGAGCCGATCTACCTCGAGGGACTGTCGCCGGACGGGCCCGAAATGGCGCGCCGCCGCGAGGTCTACTGGCAGCCTTACCACGACGCCGTGGCGCAGGAACTGGACCGGCTGAAGGCAGCGCACGGACATGCCGTGCTGTTCGACGGACACAGCATCAAGTCCACGTTGCCCTGGTTGTTCGAGGGCAAGCTGCCCGATCTCAATCTGGGCACTGCGAACGGTGCCAGCTGTGCGCCCGATCTGCGCGCCGAACTGATGGGGGTGTTGCAGCGTCAGGAACGCTTCACCCAGGTCACCGACGGGCGCTTCAAAGGCGGCCACATCACGCGCCACTATGGCCGGCCGGACGATGGCATCCATGCGATCCAGCTGGAAATGTGCTGGAACACCTACATGCTGGAAGCCCCTCCCTACGCGCTGGAACCCACGCGTGTGGCGGAACTGGAGCCGACGCTGCGTGCGCTGGTGCAGTCCATGCTGGACTGGAGGCCCCATGCCTGAGCACAGCCTGTGGGCAGCGCAGGCCTGGATCGACGGCCGCTGGCAGGCCTCGGTATTGCTGGACATCGATGCGCAGGGCCGCTGGAGCACTATCACGGCCGATGTCACCAACCCGCCGGCCCACGCGCGCCGGCTGGCCGGGCCCGTGCTGCCAGGCCTGGTCGACGCGCACAGCCATGCGTTCCAGCGCTCCTTCGCCGGGCTGTCGGAGCGGCGTGAATCGGAATCGGATGATTTCTGGTCGTGGCGTGAGCGCATGTACCGGGTCGCGCTGCGCATCACACCGGCGCAAATGCGCGCGATCGCAGCCCAGTTGTACGTGGAGTTGCTGCGCGGAGGCTATACCCAGGTCTGCGAATTCCATTACCTGCACCACGGTGTTTCCGGCAAACCATATTCCGACCCGGCCACGATGAGCTGGGTGCTGGCCGACGCGGCGCAGGACGCCGGCATCGGGATGACCTTGTTGCCGGTGCTGTACCAGCGTGCCGGATTCACCCAGGACGCGCTGCGCGACGACCAGCGCCGCTTTGCCGGCTCACCGGCCATGGTGCACGACCTGTGCAGTTCGTTGCAATCCAGCCGCCGTCCGAATATCAACGCAGGCGTGGCGCTGCATTCACTGCGCGCAGCCGGCCAACCGGCGATCCGGGAGCTGATGCAACTGGTCGGCGACGCGGACATGCCGATCCACATCCACGTGGCGGAGCAGACTGCCGAGGTCGACGATTGCCTGAAGGCCACCGGCAAGCGGCCGATTGCCTATCTGTGCGAGGAGCTGGCCCCGGACGCACGCTGGCAACTGATTCATGCCACCCATGCGACCGCGTCGGAGATCGATGCGGTGGGCCGCAGTGGCGCCGGCATCGTCATCTGCCCTGCGACCGAAGCCAACCTCGGGGACGGACTGGCCGATCTCGCGCTTTGGTTGGACGCAGGCGTGCCGATGGCCATCGGCTCAGACAGCCATGTGGTGCGCAACTGGCCCGAAGAGCTGCGCTGGCTCGAATACGGACAACGCCTGGTGCACCGCAAGCGCAACGTCGCCGCAGCGCCGGGCCGGCAGAGCGCAACGGCCGCACGCCTGTTCGATGCGGCGCTGGGCGCCGGAGGCACAGCGGCCGGACAAGCGGCCTGGGGCCTGGTCTGCGGCGCCAGGGCCGATGCACTGGTGCTGGACGCCTCGGCGCCCGCATTGCGCGGCATTCCGGCAAGCCACCAGCTCGACGCACTGGTGTTCGCATCAGGCGAGCCGGCATTGTCCGAGGTCATCGTGGCCGGCCGCGTGGCACTGCACGATGGCCGCCACCCCGATGAGGACACGATAGCGCGCAACTTCGAGGCTGCGATGCTGGCTTTGTGGGGCGGCGACTAAGCAGAGCAGGACATCTGGACTCGCACCCAGGCTTGTGCCAGCGTGAGAAACCGCGTCAGAGCGTGGACGGCGCCGAAAGAATGGCGCATGATGATTCCATGTCCTTTGTCTCCCCATTTGAAGGCGGCGCCGGCACGCCCATTGGCCCAGCCGCGCGGCCTGCTGATGCGCGCCTGCAAGCCGCGGACGCGTTGCTGGACAAGCAGCAACTCTTGTCCGAAGCGCAGCGAATCGCCCATTTCGGCAGCTGGTGGCAGGATCGCAGTGGCCGCCTGGTCTGGTCAGACGAAATGTACCGCATCCTCGGTGTCGTCCCGCAGCAGTTCACGCCCTCCGCCGACAGTCTTCCAGCGCTCATCCATCCCGACGACCGGGCGGAGGTACGTGAACGGGTTGCCGCAGCGTTCGCGGGTGGGGTGGTTGCCGAGTTCGAATTTCGCGTGCTGCGACCCGACGGCAGTGAGCGCTGGG
>JBDTMH010000247.1:0-6557 GCA_039934375.1 Burkholderiaceae bacterium
GAACATCCTGACGCTGATCACGATCTCTATCCCGGAGTTCTTCATCGCCTACCTGATGATCATCTACTTCGTCGTCAACCTGGGCTGGTTTCCGTCGTTGGCGACGGTGTATCCCGGCATCTCGTTCGGCGAGCGGGTCTATATCACCACCTTGCCGGCGGTTGCCTTGACGATGCTGGTGGCGGCCCACATGCTGCGCATGACACGCAGCTCGGTGCTCTCGGTGATGTCCAGCCCGTATATCGAGATGGCGTTTCTCAAGGGCGCCAAGCGAACGCGGGTGATTTCGCGCCACGCACTGCCCAATGCGGCGGCGCCCATCATCACCGTCGTCGCACTGAACCTGGCCTACCTCGTGGTCGGCGTGGTCGTGCTGGAGGCGGTTTTCGTTTATCCCGGAATCGGGCAACTGATGGTTGACGCGGTGTCCAAGCGCGACGTGCCGGTGATCCAGGCCTGTGGCCTGGTATTCGCGATGGTGTTCGTGGTGCTCAATACGCTGGCGGACGTGGCCATCATCCTGGTCAACCCGCGGCTGCGGCACCGGCGCTGAAGAACTAGGAGAACAACAATGAGAATACTTGGACATAAACCCACCGTCACGGCCTGGATCGGCATGGCCATCATCGCCGTGAACCTGCTGGTCGCAATATTCGGCCCGGCGTTTGCGCCGCACTCCGAGTCGCAGACCGTCGGCGCCACCTGGGACGAACCCAGCATGCAGATGCTGCTGGGTGCCGACCAGATCGGCCGCGACATGCTCACCAGGCTGATCTATGGCGCCCGCATGACGATCGGCGTCGCGCTGGCCACCACCTCGTTGTCGTTTTTCATCGGCATCACGCTCGGCTTCACCGCTGCCGTACTGGGTGGCTGGGTCGACACCATCATTTCGCGCCTGGTCGACGTGATCCTGTCGATCCCGCTGCTGATTCTGGCGCTGATCATCCTGGGCGTGTTCGGATCGTCGATTCCGGTGCTGATCATCACGATCGCGGTGCTCGATTCGACCCGTGTGTTCCGATTGTCACGAGCGCTGGGCATGAACCTTACCGTGCTCGAATACGTCGAGGCGGCGCGGCTCCGCGGCGAAGGAACCTGGTGGATCATCCGCCGCGAAATCCTGCCCAATGCGTCGGCGCCGCTGTTGTCCGAGTTCGGTCTGCGCTTTTGCTTCAACTTCCTGTTCATCGCCGCCTTGTCCTTCCTGGGTCTGGGTATCCAGCCGCCGTTTGCCGACTGGGGCGGCATGGTGCGCGAGAACTCCGCCGCCATCAACTTCGGCATGCTGGCCCCGATCTGGCCGGCACTCGCGATCACCATCCTGACGGTGGGTGTCAACATGGTTGTCGACTGGCTGCTGTCGGTCGAGGCCCGCCCGTCTGGCGCTCAGGCAGAACTGTGAGGCTGGCATGACCAACAACACTGGAAAACCCGTAACGACCGACAAGGCCGATGGCAAGATCATCCTGCAGATCAAGGGTCTGCGTCTGGAGGCGGTGCGTGGCGGCGCGATCATCGTCGACAACATCGATGTGACGCTGCATGCCGGACAGGTGCTGGGCCTGATCGGCGAAAGCGGCGCTGGAAAGTCCACCATCGGCCTGGCCGCGATGTCGTATGCCCGGGCCGGTGTGCACATCGCCGGCGGCAGCATCGAAATCGATGGTGTCAACATCCGCGAGCTCAATGCCCCCGGACGCCGCGACGTGCGCGGCAAGCGCATCGCCTATGTGGCCCAATCGGCATCGGCGGCCTTCAACCCGGCCCACACCATCATGGACCAGGTCTGCGAGGCGCCGATCCTGCACGGCATCATGACGCGCCCGCAAGCCGAAGCCTGGGCGCGCCAGCTGTTCGAGTCGCTCGACCTGCCGGACCACGAGACCTTTGGCAACCGTTATCCGCACCAGGCCTCGGGCGGCCAGTTGCAGCGCGCAATGGCAGCGATGGCGATGTCGTGCCGTCCGGACATCCTGGTGCTGGACGAGCCCACGACGGCGCTGGACGTGACGACGCAGATCGAGGTGTTGATCCTGCTCAAGTCGCTGATCCGTGAATACGGCTCGGCCGCGCTGTACATCACCCACGACCTGGCGGTGGTGGCACAGGTGGCCGATCGCATCAAGGTGTTGCGCCACGGCAAGGAAGTCGAGGAGGGCACGGTCGATGAGGTGCTGCAGTCTCCGAAGCAGGAGTACACCAAGGAACTGGTTGCCGTGCGCGGCGCTGCTGCCAGCGAACGGGCGGTGCAGTCATCGGTTCAGGACGAGGTCATTCTCAAGGTCGAGCATGTGGATGCGGCCTATGGCAGCTTCAAGGTGGTGAACGACGTCAGCCTGGATGTGCGGCGCGGCGAGACTGTCGCCGTGGTGGGTGAATCGGGTTCGGGCAAATCAACGCTGGCGCGCATCATCACCGGCCTGCTGCCGCCGATCGGGGGGCAGATCCTGTTCAAGGGCAAGCCCTTGCCCAAGAGCCTGGACCAGCGCAGCAAAGACCTCAAGCGCCAGATCCAGTTGGTCTACCAGATACCGGATGTGGCGCTGAACCCGCGCCAGCGCCTGATCGAGACGATTGGTCGCCCGGTCAGTTTCTATGCCGGTCTGGGCGGGGACCAGACCATCATCGGCGAGGACGGCGATCGGCCTGTCAAAGAGACGCTGGACCACTCGTCCAGCATGTATTTCGGCATGAAATCGGGCGCGGTGGAAAAACGCACGCGCGAATTGCTCGATATGGTGGAGTTGCCGCAGAGTTTCCTGATGCGCCGCCCGACCGAACTCTCGGGCGGGCAGAAGCAGCGGGTATGCGTAGCCCGCGCGCTTGCGGCAAGGCCCGACCTGATCATCCTCGACGAACCTACTTCCGCGCTGGACCCGTTGGTGGCGGAGGAGATTCTCAAGCTGTTGCGCCGCCTGCAGGCGGAACTCGGACTGTCCTATGTGCTCATCACGCACGACCTGGACGTGGTGCACCGTATTGCCCACCGCACGGCGGTGATGTTGCGCGGCTCGTTTGTCGCCTTCGACAAGACCGATGCGATCTTCGAAGGGCCATACCATCCGTACACCGAAGAGTTGGTCACGGCCGTGCCGATCATGCGCAGCGACTGGCTCGATGGGGTGCTGGCCAAACGGGCAGCGCAAGAGAAGGCGAAAGCGGCGGCCTGATTGGACAAGCTGCGGCCTGTCAAGACGACTTTGCTTGTAGGACCCTGCGCACGACAGGTACCGGTTCCCGCTGATTCCGGATGGGTTTGGGTTTCACGATCATGGGGCATCTGTGAAACACGCACCGGGAGAAGCAACACCATGTACTCCGAAACCGCACCTTCAGCTGCCAATGTCGACATTGAACTGCCATTGGCTGACGCAGGCAGGGCCGTGGACAGCGAATTGACGATGGCCACCGTGGCCGGGCGCGGCGGCGTTGCTGGCGGCCCTTTTGTGCCGACGCTTTCCCAGGTGGCGGCGTATCCCCGGGGCACCCGACTGCGCCGGCAACGTTTTTTGCGCACCGGTTCCTGACGCCGGCAGTTCGCCCGAGTGCCCGCCGGCTCGCGAGCGCTTCACCTAGTGGTAAATCGCCACAGCTCATAAATCGCCGTAATATGGCGCCTATGAACACCCGCACGACCATGCCCGCCGTCTACCTGCCGCACGGCGGTGGCCCGGCATTTTTCATGTCCGGTGGCATGGGAGACATGTTTCGTCCCATGGGCGAGTTCCTGGCGTCGTTTCATGCGTTGTTGCCGGCGCGGCCCAGCGCGATTCTGGTCGTCACTGCCCACTGGGAAGAAAAAATTGCGACTTTCAGTGGCGGCGAACATCCAGCGCTGATCTACGACTACTACGGGTTTCCGAAAGAAACCTACCAGATCCAGTATCCGGCGTCCGGTGCCCCCGCACTTGCCCAGAGGGCGGTTGACCTGTTGCGCAAGGCGGATCTCGAGACCCGGGTCGACCCGCAATACGGCTGGGACCACGGAGTTTTCATCCCGCTCAAGGTGATGTACCCCGACGCCGACATACCGGTGCTGGCGATGTCGCTCAAGGTTGGCCTCGATCCTTTGCAACATGTCGCCATGGGCGAGGCGCTTCGCCCGTTGCGTGATGAAGGTGTGCTGATCATGGGCAGCGGCATGAGTTACCACAATCTGCGCCAGATGAGCAATAGCGCGGCCGCACTGGATTTTGACCGCTGGCTCGACGGCGCATTGTCCGGCGACGCCGAGCACCGGCGCTCCTGGCTCGCCCAGTGGTCACGGGCTCCGGCGGCACGTGTGTCGCATCCGCGCGAGGAACATCTGTTGCCGCTGATGGTGGCCTCCGGAGCGGGGGGTGATGCAACCGGGCGCAAGTTGTGGAGTGGGGCGGTCGGGGCAACCGCGGTGTCGGCCTGGGCATTCGACTAAGGTGCGGCGTTCCAGGGCCACGTCAGATTCGGTAGTTGCTTGGCTCTGGTTGGACGTAGGATCATGACCCATGCAAGCACACACGATTCCGAAGATTGACATCGCCGATTTGTTCGGTACCGATACCCCGGCGCGCGCGCGTGTCGATCGGCTGGTGCAGGCCGCGGCGCGCGAGGAAGGCATGATGGTCATCTCCGGGTTGCCGGCGTGGGCGGTGCTCGACGCCTCGCAGCGCCGCCGCCTGCTGGCCTTGTTCAGCCTGCCAGAACAGGAAATTCGCCGCTTGTGGCGCTGGAACTTCGACCCGTCTCGACCGAATGTCTACCGCGGCTGGTTTCCATTGCAGGATGGAGTGGCCACCTACAAGGAAGGTATCGACATGGGGCCTGACGTGGCATTCGGGCCGACCGTGGTTGACCCGTCGGATCCGCTGTGCGAGGCCACACCGCTGCCGGGTGAGGACGTCCTGCCAGGCTGGCACAAGGCAGTGAAAGACTATTACCTGGCGATGGACCGGTTGTCGAAGGTGTTGATGCAGTCGATTGCACGCGGCTTGGGGCTGGCGCCCGATACCTTCGATCCTGCGTTCGAGAGGGGTATTTCGACGTTGCGCCTGCTGCATTACCCGACGCGGCCTGCATCGTCACTTGTCGGAGCCGATCCGCAGGAGGTCTGGGTTGAATCAAAGGGCGAACGTCGTTATACGCTGGCGCGCCCCCATGTGGATACGGGGTTCATGACCCTGCTGGCACAGGATGGCGTGGAGGGTTTGCAGGCACAACACCTGGACCAGACCTGGATCGACGTGCCGCCACAGGAGAACGCGCTGGCCGTCAACTTCGGCAAGGTGCTCGAGCTGTGGACCGGCGGACTGATTCGCGCCACCCGTCACCGGGTGCTGGGAACCGGCCGCGAACGGTATTCGATTCCGTTTTTCTACGAGGCGCGGCCCGACGCCATCATTGCGCCGCTTCCCCTGGCAGGAACCCAGCCGTTCGAGCCGTTTTATTTTGGCGACCACTTGTGGGACGTTGCCTCGCGGTTCGTCGAGCAAAAGGGTATCGCCCATCTGCGCACGCCGCGGGGCCGGCCCGCAATGGCGGCCTGAACCTCGCGCGAAGCCGCCCTCAGATGTTCGAGTCGGCGAACGACGCCTTGCGTCGGTTCACATAGTCGAGGATCGCCTCGTCGACCGCGACGTCCATCGCTGGCGCCTCGTATTCGGCCAGTTGCTTCTTGAAGCTTGCGTTGGCGCGTTGCGCCAGGTCGCGCGAGCCTTCGGATTCCCACTGCTCGTAGCTGTTGTTGTCGGTGATCGGCGAACGGTAGAACGCGTTCTCGAAGTTGGCCTGCGTATGTGCGCAACCCAGGAAGTGCTTGCCCGGGCCGACCTCGCGGATCGCGTCCATGGCCTGGCCGTTCTCCGACATGTCGACACCGGCCAGCAGCGTGTGCATCATTCCGGCCTGATCAACGTCCATGACGAACTTCTCGTAACCCATCGACAGGCCGCCTTCGAGCCAGCCGGCGGTGTGCAACACGAAGTTGACGCCACCCAGGCAGGTCGGAATCAGGGTATTGGCCGATTCGGATGCGGCCTGTGCATCGGCGATCTTGGAGCCGCACAGGCCACCGCCGGAGCGGAACGGCACGCCCAGGCGCCGCGCCAGTGCTGCCATCACATAGAGCACCAGCGCCGGCTCCGGCGTGCCGAAGGTCGGAGCGCCCGACTGCATCGAGATGCTGGAGGCGAAACTGCCCAGCACCACTGGTGCGCCCGGGTTGCACAGTTGCACGAAGGCCATGCCGGCCAATGCTTCTGCCAGCGTCTGGGCACAGGTACCGGCCACGGTGACCGGCGACATCGCACCGGCCAGAATGAACGGCGTGATGATGGTGGCCTGGTTATTGCGCGCGTACACCTTGGCCGCGCCGAGCATGGTCTCGTCGAAGGTCATCGGCGAGTTGGCGTTGATCAGGTTGATGATTACGGTGCGCGGCTTGCCGGTCAGCGGATCGACGTAGTTGTCGCCGAACAGGCATTTCGCCATCTCGACCGTGTCCTGCGCGCGTTCGGGATGCGTGACCGAGCCCATGAACGGCTTGTCGCTGTATTTCATGTGGCTGTACACCATGTCGA